>JBFGOX010000171.1:0-6278 GCA_041565015.1 Burkholderiaceae bacterium | reverse complement strand
GTGATGGGAGAAGTGCGGACGAATTTCCGCCCCGAGTTCGTCAACCGCATCGACGAGATCGTGGTCTTCCACGCGCTTGACGCCAAGCACATCGCCTCGATCGCCAGGATCCAGCTTCAGCGCCTGGAACAGCGGCTGGCGCAGCAGGAGATGAAGCTGGAAGTGTCGGAGGCGGCGCTGGCCGAGATCGCCAAGGCGGGCTTCGACGCCGTCTACGGCGCGCGGCCGCTGAAGCGGGCGATCCAGCAGCAGATCGAGAATCCGATCGCCAGGCGGGTGCTCGAAGGCCGCTTCGGGCCGAAGGACATCGTGCCGGTGGACTTCCGCGGCGGGCAGTTCACGTTCGAGCGGACCGTGCATTGAAGCAGTCGCTCGACAAGCGAGCGCTGTCGTCGGGGTCGGGTTTGCTGGGCGAGACCGCATAAGAGCCTTGCCCTTTGTGGATCCTCGATGACAGCCTCGACCCGTTCCTGCCGGTCGAGATTTTCTGAGCGAATGAACGCCTGCCGCCAGTGAGGCGTCGTTCGCCGCGGCCTCGGTGAATACAACAGGTCGGCGAGAGCTGGCATTCGGGCGGTCTGGCCGTCTCGCCGGCCTCTCGGCGACCGAACGACTGCTTGCGGACGAACTGACTGCGAACAATCGGCCCGTAGCTGTCCCCGCACGGTTGCCCTGCGGTCGCTCAGGGGCGCCCGAAAGCGGACCCTCAGCGATCGCGCCGGACCGCAGCCGCGGAGCGCAGCGACGAGGATGCCGCAGGCGTGCGAATCCCGGTTGCGGCAGTCGGCTCGAGCGCGGGAATCGGCCGCAGCGTCACCACAGCAGCTTGATCGAAGCCGTAATTGCAAGAAGGCAGATCACCCACAGAATTATCTCGCCCGAGGCGCCGCGGAACTTGAATCCGAAGCCTTCGAACTCGATACGCCCAGACTTTGCCTCGAGGAAAAGCACGATGCACAGAGCGGCGAGCGCTGCCATCGGAAGCCCCAACACTGCTGCGGGATGAGCCCGAAGCAGTTCCATCATCCAGGGTTCGGCGTTGGCGATATCGCGGGCGAGGAAGAACAAGAAGACCCCGCCGACCAGCGTGGCGCCTACGAGCGCGAGGATCGCAACGATTCGCCGAAACAATTTCCGCTCTGCGTGGTCTTCGACGTTGATGTTCTCGTTTGGCATGGGAATGACGCTCATGATCTGTGGCCTGACGTTCCTGGTTAGCGGTGCGCGGCTTCATGCGCGTTGGCCGCACCAAGGAATTGGGCCTAAATGGCCACCGATATTCTCGTCGGTCTCTTGTTGGAGGCCGAAGGCGTGGTCTCCGCAGCCCATTCTTCCTGCACCTGGTCGGCGGAATACTGCAGCAGGAGCGTGCCGACATGTGGCAAATCAACGGATAGGTGTTGAGGAAGCGTTGTTCAGGCGGGCCTCGCAGTCGCGCAGCGCGTCGGGGCCTGTGATCGGCGCGGGAAGCGGGCACCGGCCAGTCTCGAGCAGACGCGCGCCGCCGAGCGCGATTACGCGCACGCTCGCTCGCCGTGTGTCGGGCACCAGCAGTTGCGTGCGTCCGGCGATAAGCGCGGGCTTCGACAGCCCCAGCTCCGCCGAGCCGTATACGTGATTGGAGAAGCCGGCGAGCGAGTCGACCTCGACCAGCAACTCACCACTTCGCCGGTAGATCCTCAACACACCGCCGATGTGCGGTGTCGTCACTGCGGCGATCTCGGCCACGCCGTCGCCGTCGAGGTCGGCGACGCCCACCGGGTTGAGCCAGCGGTTCGGCGTGCCGATCGCAGCGGACCTTGCCACGATCTCGAGCCGGCCGCCCCTGAAGCCGACCAGCGCCAAGCGCGAGCCGCTGCCGCGCGCGCTCACGATGACGAGTAACTCCGCCTGCGCGTCCGCTGTCAGCCGCACGAGGCGCGGCGCGAGGTCTTCGAACACCTCGTCCCAAGGCAGTTCCAGCACCACTTCGCGCCCGGCGTCGGTTCTCGCTACCACGCGCGCGTACTCATGCGGCCTGCCGAGCGCGTAGTGCCCGTAACGCTCAACCGGCTCGGCGTACCTCGCACTGATGACCTGCTCCGCCCTGACTTGCGGAGCAAGCAGCGCAATCAGAGCAGCCAGTGCAACAGCGCAGCGCATCGCCGTCCTACTGCCTCACAGCGCGGTCTGTATCGTCGTTTCGCAGGCCGGCCAAGAATACGCGCCCAACTTGACATGGGGCGCACGTGACCGTTGATCCAGTCTGCACGATGCGCCCAATCCCGGCCAGGCAGAAGAAAAAAAGATCCAGTTGGCCTGCGCGGATGCGTGGCCACTCTGAGAGCATGCGGTCCCATCGCCGTTGATCCACGGATACCACCCGCAGCCTGTCCTGCTGTCGGTTTTGAAGCAATTCTCAATGTGTTGTCAGCTATCCGCTAGTGACCGGCTGCCGCGAAGGCCCGTGTTCACCGAAAACCACCTTTGGAAGATCAGAGTATCTCCGCGATTGTCACCTCGTGCGTTTGCATGCGAATCCTTAGAACCGACCATGAGCGTTCATCGGAAGCGTCACGGAATCGCCAAGTTGAGCAGCACGTCGCCGATCAGGGATGTGCCGCGCGGCCCTGCGAGTTCGGGGCGGGGATACCAAAGAAGAAGATAGGAGTCTGCTCGGAGCATCGCCTGGTAGTGGACGCAAGACGACCGTTCGAATGAGCTCGTCTTGGGACCACTCGTGGCAGGACGCCAGGCCGGCCTCGTCGGCCGATTGGGCGCCCTAGCGGTACCCGGGTTGCGCTTCCGCCGACGCCTCGCGCTTCTCTCCGCACGAAGTACCCTTTTGACCTCGCCACCCAGATCCCCGCTCGGCTTGGTTTGCCGGTACCGCTGCTTGCGGAGGGGGCGATCAACCTCCTAGCATCCGACCGACGTTTCCTTGAGCGGCGGCCGACGGCCCGAACGGAATGGGCCGGGAGCAGGCATCGGGGAGGACTTATTGAAGAGTTTCTGCGACCAGAAGACTCCCGGTCCGGCTGATGTGCGCGGCAGTCTTCGACCGGGGCCGCTCAGCTGGCTTTTGGCCGGCCTTCTCGTGTGCGTGGCTGCCGGGCCTGCGTCGGCCCAGGACGCCGTCTCGATCATCGACACGCACGCTCATCCGGCGCGAACGATCGGGGCGGCGGTCGGCGAATTCAGCGCGCGTGCCCTGCGGGCGATGAAGGACTACGGAATCGAGAAGACGATCGTCCTTCCACCGCCGACGCGTGAGGGCCGACGATATCAGCGGCTGTTTCCCGCAGTCATCGACGCCGTCAGGGCAAACCCAGAGGCATTCGCGTTCGGGGCCGGTCCGGAATCCTTGAATCGGATCATCTTGACCACCCCTGCCGACGCGGTCACCCCCGATCTCAGGCGCCGCTTCGAAAGCATCGCCGCGCGACTTCTGGACTCGGGCATCTGCGTGTTCGGAGAACTCGTGGCGGAGCATTTCTCCTTCGGGCAGCATCCCTATATGTCCGTAAAGCCCGACCACCCGCTGCTCCTGCTGCTCGCGGACATCGCAGCAAGTCGCAATATTCCGATCGACCTGCACATGGAAGCCCTGCCGACGGATCGGCCCATGCCAGACCTCTGGCCGGGACGTCGCCAGCCTCGTCAGACCGACAATCCGGCCATGGTCGAGGCCAATGTGCCGGCGTTCGAGCGCCTGCTGGCCCATAAAAGGAGCGCAAAGATAATCTGGGCCCACGCCGGCTGGGACAACACCGGCGAGCGAACGGCGGAACTCATGCGCGGACTGCTGGCACGGCACCCGAACCTGTATATGAGCATCAAGCTTCACCGTCGGCACCCGGGCTCGACCACCCCCTTCACCCTTTTCGGCGGAATTCGGACGGAATGGCTCGAGTTGATCGCGGCGTTCCCCGAGCGCTTCGTCATCGGCTCGGACGCCTTCTATGACGAAGATCCGGCCGATCATCTCGACCTGATCAGGAAATTCGTCGATGCCTTGCCCGCGTCGCTCGCAAGGCAAGTCGCCCGGGAGAACGCGATCCGTTTGTACCGCCTCGAACGTTGAAGTCCAACGGACGCGGCCATTTTTCCGTCAAGCCCGACCTTGACGGTCATTAACCTCGCTGGCGGCCTCGTTCCCGGCGCCGGCCGACATTTCTACCGCTGCCCGATTTCGGTTTCTTCAACGCCGCATCGGCATTCGCCTGCTATGGGATTGCAGGGCCGCCAAGGGACTTGCCGATGGCATCAGGCGGCCCTGGGTCGGATTCGCCAGTTCGATCTCGCGGCCGACGGCCACTCGCGCAGCAGATCGTGTTTGCACCGTCGAAATGCTCGAGTGTCGGCAATGCAGAGGTATCGCTTCGTTCGGTTTCCGCCGACGAGCGATGTGAACGCCACTCCTTTGAGGGTCATTCCGAACGTCGCGTCACGAGCGCTTGAATGGCCGGAGATGGCCGGGAGCGGCAGCCCATGGATGACCGGTCCGCTGGCTAGAATGCCCATCGTGTCCGGCGGCTCGTGCCTCTCGGTCATCAGATGCGCGTACCGCCCGTTTCCCCGTCCCGCCGGCAGTCACTCCAGCGCGCCTTCACGGCGCTGCTGGCGGTGCCGTTCGCGGCAGCGCTGGTCGCGATGCTCGGCGGCGTGCGCCGGAGCCGGCAGCCGTCCGAGTTTCCGGTGCCCGCCGACGTTCCGTTCGGGCTGTCGGTCGTCGACAACGTGATCGTTCAGCGCGGCGAACAAGGCCTGCGCGCGTTTCTGGCGCGCTGCACGCACCTGGGCTGCCGCATCGATCGGGTGATCGGCGATGAGGCGGTCTGCCCTTGCCACGGCTCGCGCTACCGCAGCGACGGCAGCGTGGCCACCGGGCCGGCCACAAAGGCGCTGACGCCGCTGCTGCTCGAGGCCGACCCCAAGACCGGCGGCTGGGTGGCGCGTGTCCGCTAGTTTTTCGCTGCCGGCCGGCATCGTCGGCTTTCGCGTCGGCACGATTGGCGATCTGGCTACCGCCAGTTACCTGCTCGCCGCGCTGACCGGCGTGGCGCTGGCGGTGCCGTACGAGCCGGCCGATGCCTACGGTTCGCTCGCCGCGCTGTTGCTGGTCAACCCGGCAGGGGTGTTCTTCCGCAACCTGCATTACTGGGCGGGACAGGCAGCTTTCGTTCTCACGCTGCTGCACGCGTGGGACCACCTGCGCGTGCGCACCGAGAGCCGCGTGCGCGTCGGCGTCTGGGCGCGGCTGGTGCTGGCGGTGGCGCTGATCGCCTTCATCATGCTGTCCGGCTTTCTGCTGCGCGGCGATGCCGACGCGCAACAGGCGCTGCGCATCCTGACCGAGGCCACCACGCAGATCCCGCTGATCGGTTCGGGGCTGGCGACGCTGGTCTTTGGCGCGGCTGGGTCGCTATCCATTGTCTACGTGCAGCACGCGGCCACGGCGACGATCGCGGTGTGGCTCTTCCTCATCGAGCATTCTCGGCGCGTCTGGCCGCGGCCGGTGTCGTTCGTGGCAGTCCTGCTCGTGGTCACCGCGGCGTCGCTGCTCGTCTCGCCCGGCCTGCACGACGGGCTCGACCCGGTGGTCAAGGGGCCGTGGTACTTCCTCGGCCTGCAGGAGATCCTGCACTGGACGCCTTGGCCGGTGGTCGTGGTGATCGGTGTCGCCGTCGTGCTGGGCGTGCTGTTCGCGGTGCGTATCGCGGCAGGCCAGGCCGCGGCTATCAAGCTGGCGCTGTCGGCGCTGGTGGTCGTTTATGCGGGACTGTGCATGGTCGGCGCATTCCTGCGCGGCGAGAACTGGTCGTGGCAACCTGGCTGGCCGGGCGGGGCCGGCGACCTGCGCGTGGCGTGGATCTTCGCCGCGACGCCGGGGGCGCCGGCACCGCTGCCGGCGCCTCTGCCGACCGTGAGCGGCCGGCCCGACGGCTGCCTGGTCTGCCATCGCGAAGTGGCCGGCCTCGGCGACGCGCATTCGCCGCAGGCCATGGGCTGCGCCTCGTGCCACGGGGGCGACGTGCTGACGCTCGACAAGCGGCGCGCGCACGCCGGCATGGAACTGATCCCCGGCAACCTCGCCACCGCGGCCCGCACCTGCGGCCAGTCGGCCTGCCACCAATCGGTGATCCCGCGTGTCGAGAAGTCGGTGATGACGACGATGGCCGGCGTGGTCGCCGTCGACCGCGCGATCTTCGGGGAGCCCACCGGTGCCGAAGGCGGCGCCGTGCCCGACGTGCGCAAGCTCGGCCATACGCCGGCGGACACGCACCTGCGGCAGCTGT
>JBFGOX010000170.1:0-6281 GCA_041565015.1 Burkholderiaceae bacterium | reverse complement strand
GCCGACGAACCCTATCCGCCGCGTGCGCGCGTGAACGCCGCCCTCGCGGCAGCGCGCTCGGTCGACGCCGGCGCCGTCGCGGCGCGCGCCGGTCCGGACGGCGAACGCATTGCGCAAGCCGTACATCAGGCGCGGGTCGAGGCAATTGGCGCCGCGCTGCCGATGAGCGCAGCGCCGCCGGCGGACGCCTGACCGCCTTCTCGCTGGTCCGTTGCCCGCCGGCGGCGGGAACGCTCAGATGAAGCGGCCGATCAGGAACATCAGCGCCGACAGCAGCGCCGTACTGGCGAACGGGAAGGAGTACTCGCGGCTGCCGATGCGGAAGCTGACGTCACCCGGCAGCCTGCCGACGCCGATCCGGCGCAACCACGGCTGCAGCGCCGTCAGCACGACCAGCGCGACGAACATCGTCAACAGCCAGCGCATCGTTGCGCGATTGTCCTAGAGGGTGTGAGAACGGTCGCCACTGGCGAAGCCTAGCAGCGGCGCCTCGAGGCCACGTCCGACCGCCAGAACCTTGACCAGTTCGCCCATCTCCGCCTCGGAAACCAGCCGGTGCGCCTCGTTTGCGGCCCGCGGCGTGCCGGCTTCCTGTACGCAGTCGAGCAGTCCGCAGTTCAGCAGGAAGCGCGCCTGCGACGTGTAGCCGAGCAGCGAAAGACCGCCGTCGTGCGCCGACTGCGCCATCGCGGTGAAGTCGACGTGAGCCGTGATGTCGTTCAGCCCCGGCAGCCACAGCGGATCGGCGTGGGCATGGTGCCGGTAGTGGCACATCAGCGTGCCCATCAGCCGCTGCGGGTGGTAGTACTCGCGGCGCGGGAAGCCGTAGTCGATTGCCAGCAACGCACCGTGTGACAGCCATTCGCCGGCCGACCGCATCCAGCCCCGGGCGGCCAGACCAAGCTCGGAGCCGTAGCCGTCCGCGAGTGGGCCGACCTCGGCCTCGACCTCGTGCAGCGCTTCGGTCAGCGTCCGGTCCGCCGGCCGCTTGTCGAACCGAAGGACGCCGTCGCGCAGCGTGACGCCGCGTTCGCGCGGCGAGCCGGCCTCGCGCTCGAACAGCCGCACCGGCATCACGTCGAGCACCTCGTTGGCCAGCATCACGCCGGCAAACGCGTGCGGCGGCGCATCGAGCCAGCGAACGCGCTCGTCCGTCAGCAGCCGGCGCTGGCGCTCGCGCAGGTCGGGCGACAGTTCGACGATGCCGTAGCTTTCGATCGCCACGCCGCGCGCAGCCAGCGCCGACAGCAGTCCACGTGCCAGGATGCCCGAGCCGGCACCGAACTCGACCAGGCGAGCCGGCACATGCTCGAAAAGCTGCGCCAGCTGCGCCGCCAGCGTCTGCGCAAACAGCGGCGAGATCTCCGGCGCAGTGACGAAATCGCCGCCCTGGCTGCCGCCGCCGAACTTGCGCGCGCCGGCGGCGTAGTAGCCGAGCCCCGGCGCGTACAGTGCGAGCTCCATGTAGCGGTCGAAGCCGATCCAGCCGCCCGCATCGGTGATCTCGCTGCCGATCAGCGCAACCAGCCGCTCGCTGTGCGCGGCCGCCTCGGGCGACGGCGCGGGCATCGAGGCGCGGGCAGGCGGCGTCATTTGCGCGGGCATGCTACCGGTAAACTTCGCCGCCCGATGGAATCGAATCGAAACCGTACTGAGGTTGCTTTCGTCACCGGCGGTGCCAGGCGCATCGGCCGCTCGATCGCGCTCGCGCTCGCACGCGACGGCTGGGACGTGGCGATCCACTACAACCGCTCCGAGGACGGGGCGCTAGCGACCGCGCGGGCGATCGAGGCGCTGGGCCGGCGAGCGGTCGCCCTGGCCGGTGACCTGGCCGACGAGGCGGCGGTGCGCACACTGCTGGTGCGTTGCGCAGAGGCGCTCGGACCGGTGAACTGCCTGGTCAACAATGCGTCGTTGTTCGAATACGACGCCGCGGAATCGTTCGATACCGGGCTGTTCGCGCGCACGATGCGCGTGAACGTCGCCGCGCCCGTGCTGCTGGCGGTGGCGCTCGCCGCGCAACTGCCGCCTGGGGCGCGCGGCGTCGTCATCAACCTGCTCGACCAGAAGCTGTTCAACCCCAATCCTGATTTCCTCAGCTACACGCTGAGCAAGAGCGCGCTGAAGGAGGCGACCACGCTGCTGGCGACGGCGCTGGCGCCGCAGGTGCGCGTGGTGGGGGTCGCACCCGGCATCACGCTCGTTTCCGGCGAGCAGAGCGAGGCCAGCTTCGCCGCCGCGCACAAGAAGACGCCGCTGGGCCGCTCTTCGACGCCCGAGGACATCGCACAGGCGGTCGTGTTCGCCGCCCGTGCACAGGCGATCACCGGCTCCACGCTGCTGGTCGATGGCGGCCAGCACCTGGTGCCGAGCGAGCGTGACGTGATGTTTTGGGCGGACGAATCGTGACCTGGCTGCTCGACGCGCGACTAGCGAACTGCCGGCGCATCTTCCTGCGCGAGGTCCTGCTCGATGCGAACATCGGCATCCATGATTTCGAGCGCAATGGCGCCCAGCGCCTGGTGATCAATGTCGACGTGTTCGTACCGCTGACGCTTTCGACGCCTCGTCACGACCGCATCAGCGAAGTGCTCGACTACGATTTCGTCCGTCTGGCGATCCGCCGCCGCATCGAGCAGGGGCACATCAATCTGCAGGAGACGCTGATCGATGACATCGCCCGGACGTTGCTGGCCCATCCCGGCGTCGTCGCGGTGCGGGTGGCGAGCGAGAAGCCGGACGTGTATGAAGACGTCGAGGCGGTCGGCGTCGAGGTCTTTCACTTCAAGGAAGGCTGAATCGCCGGGCGGCCGAAGGCGCGGGGGAAACCGTTTGACTCCCCGGTGTTCACGGCAGGCCCGGCGGCGAAAAGGGAGTGCATCGATGAACGCACCCGCTGTTCCGGCCACTGCGCGCGCGGCGCGGAAAGTGGCCTTCGAGGCGAACAAGCTGGAAAAGCGCCTGCTGCGGCTGACCGGCCAGGCCATCGCCGATTTCAAAATGATCGAGGCCGGCGACCGGGTGATGGTCTGCTGCTCCGGCGGCAAGGACAGCTATGGCCTGCTCGACGTGCTGCTGAAGCTGCGCCAACGTGCGCCGATCCACTTCGACATCGTGGCCGTGAATCTCGACCAGAAGCAGCCCGGATTCCCGGCGCACGTGCTGCCCGAGTATCTGCGCCGGCTCGGCGTGCCGTTTCACATCGAAACGCAGGACACCTATTCGATCGTCACCCGGGTGATTCCGGAAGGCAGGACGATGTGCTCGCTGTGCTCGCGGCTGCGCCGCGGCATCCTTTACCGGCTGGCCGGTGAACTCGGCGCGACCAAGATCGCGCTTGGCCACCACCGCGATGACATCGTCGGCACGTTCTTCCTCAACCTGTTTCACGGCGGCAAACTGAAGGGCATGCCGCCGAAGCTCGTCAGCGACGACGGCCGCCACATCGTGATCCGGCCGCTCGCCTACGTGAAGGAAGCGGACCTCGCGCGCTACGCGCAAGACAGGCGGTTTCCGATCATTCCGTGCAACCTGTGCGGGTCGCAGGACAACCTGCAGCGGCAGGAGGTCAAGCGCATGCTGGCCGAATGGGAGCGACGCCATCCCGGCCGCGTGCAGACGATCTTCAGCAGCCTGACCCGCGCGGTGCCGTCGCACCTGCTCGACGCCACATTGTTCGATTTCCAGGCGCTGCGGGCCAGCGGCATACCGGATGCTGGCGGTGACATCGCCTTTGATGACGAACCCTGCGTCGCCGCCAATGCGGCGCACCCGTTGACACTGCAGGCCTGAGGCGGCCGGCCCGGCGCGGCGGACTCGCGTTGCGCGGACCGGGCGCCGACGGCGCCCCGTCTTGAAAGAGGATCGTGCTTGCGCGCGATCGGGCGGGCGCAGGGTCTCAGCGGTTCTGCCGCCACTCCGACTTCCACAGCCGCTCGAGTTCGGTGGCCACGGCCGGCGGCGGCGCGCCGATCAGAATCGATCGGCCGCGCTGGAAGACCCTGCCGTAGACGACGTTCTGCGCCGCGGAGTAAAGCAGCACCGTGTTGTGGTCCGCGCAGTCGTGGTTCTTGCAGGCGCCGGCGAGAATGAAGTCGGTGTTGGCGAGCCTCACCAGCCTGTTCTGCGGACTCGGCCCATCGAGCCGGGCCAGCCACGGCTCGCGGACCAGCGGGCCGAGCGCCTTGTAGTAGGCCGCCTTGGCGCGCGGATCGAGCAGCAGTCCGGCCGCACTCAGTTCGTGCATCGCGTAACGCCGTTGCGGCGCAGGCGCCGCCTGGATCGCCTGCGGCGCGCGGTCGCAACGACGAAACTTCCTGCCGGCCAGTGGCTTGCCGATCGACGCGACGACTTTCGCGTCGCCGTCGACGGTCAGGTAGTAACCGGAGTTGTCCTCGTACAGCACGAACAGCAATTGCTGGCCGGCGACTTCGCTCAACAGCACCGTCCGGTATTCGGGCGGCACGTTCGGTCCCAGGAACGACGCGGCGGCCTGCACGTTGCGGCCGGCGATTTGCTTCGTGCCATGCAGGAATACAAGCGAGTCGGCCAGGATCATCGCCTTGGGCGAGGCATTGTCGCTGCAGCTGACCTTGTACGTGCCGCCGAATACCTTCAGTGAGTCGGCGTCGAGCCTGCCTTGCGACAGCGCCGGCACGGCGACTGCGGCCAGCGCAAGGCCGAGCGGCAGGTGCCTTCGCAGTCCGTTGAGCAAGGCGCGTGCCAGAAGTGTCGCCGACGACGGTCGGCACGTGGCGTCGGAGCGCTGCGGTGCGCGACCCGACGATGCCGGGGCGTCGTCTTCTTCGGCGACGCGAATATGCGTCCGGGCACAACGGCAGGAAGCGGTCAGGCGCATCGGCTTCTCCTCTTGCTGTCCAACTCGGCCGCGAGGCTGTCGACGACTGGCGTTGGCGCCGGCCGCCCGTCGGTGCCAGGGCCGATCGCACGAGCCAGCGTCGACGTCGACCTTACGGCGGCGCTTGTTACCCGACGGTTACCGGCGCACACGCGCGAAGCCGCGACGCGTGGCCGCCACCAGCAGCGCGCGATTGATCGGATTGCGGTTCAGAAAACTGTCGCGGAATTCGTCCGGCACGTGCTCGGCGGCCACGTCGCGGATCCAGCGCGCGGCGCGTGCGAGCGCATCGTCGGCTGGCTGCGGCGCCCCGGCGGCGTCAAAGACCTCGAAGGTGATCTGCCAAAGCTCCGGCAGATACATGTCGGCCGGCTGAATGCCGGCGAACTGTTCAAGCGTTCCGCGCAACGCCGATGCGGCCCCGGCCGCGTCGCCGTCGCGAAGGAGGAACCGCGCCCGCATCGCGCGTGCCTTCAATGAAACGCCGGTGAATTCGATCTCCTCGGCCGTCTGCTGCACGCCAGCGCAGACGGCCGCCCCTTCCCGTGGCGGCAGGATCGAGGCCACGTCGAGCCGCACCAGCATCGACATGTAGGCGTCGCCCTGCGGGCCGAGGATCGCCGCCGCCTCGCGTGTCTGTGCCTCGCCGCTTCGACCCAGAATGCGTTCGATTCTTCCGGCCAGCAGCGCGCGGCGTGCACGCACCGAGTCCAGCTGCGGCGGCGCGTACTGCAAGGCCTGCTGTGCGCGCGCGACCTGCCCCAGGTCGAGCAGGAACACGGCCCTGTGATTGGCGCTGACGGCAGCCCACAGCGTCTGCGCGTCGCGCGCAAAGCAGGCGGCCGCGGCGTCGAGCGACTCGAGCGCTTCCCGATACCGGCCCAGCATGCCGCTCAACCAGCCGACGTACATGTCAATCGCGCCGCTGGCCGGCCCGCTGGTCTGGCCGAGCCGTTCACGCAGCGCTCGCGACTGCAGCGCGTAGTCCAGGGCGGTGTCGAGCTGGCCGAGATTGGCGCTGACCTGCGCCAGATTCGACGTCATCGTCGCCAGCTCACCGTAGTCGGCGAGTTCGCGGGCGATGCCGATGCCCGTTTTCAGGGCCGCCGCGGTTGCTCGCAGCCGGCGGCACGAATTCAATACGTAGGCATAGTCGGCCCAGAACTTGCCGCGCTGCTCAAGGCTGCCATCGCGCTCGACCTGTTCGCGAAACGATTCGAGCAGCGGCAGCGCCTCGGCTGCGCGATCGCTCTGTGCCAGCCCGATCGCCTGCAGCCGCGCAGCCTCGAAGCGCGGCCAAGGCGAATCAAGCGTGACGGCGAGTTCGAATGCGGATTTCGCGCTGCGCAGGCCGGCGGCCGGGTCAGCGGCGAGCAGCTGCGCCGTCGCCTGGGCGTTCAATGCCGCGACCCGCTGCGCGGCG
>JBFGOX010000169.1:0-6307 GCA_041565015.1 Burkholderiaceae bacterium | reverse complement strand
GCTCGGGCACCTCGAGCCGCCGGCCGACCACGGTCGGTGCGATCGGCAACTCGCGGCCGCCGCGGTCGATCAGCACCGCGAGGTCGATTCGCGCCGGCCGCCCGTAGTCGAACAGTTCGTTCATCGCCGCGCGCGTCGTGCGGCCCGTGTACAGCACGTCGTCGACGAGCACGATGTCGGCGCCCTCGACATCGAAGGCGATCGTCGACGGCTTGACGGTCGGGTTCAGGCCCGAACGCGAGAAATCGTCGCGGTAAAACGAGATGTCGAGGATGCCGACCTCGTGCGGGATCTTCAGGTCCTCTTTCAGCCGCTGCGCCAGCCACACGCCGCCGGTGTGCACGCCGACCAGCCGCACGTCGCGGCCGATCACCTCTTCGCGCAGCCGCGCCGCGAGGCTGCGGTAAATCGCTTCGGCATCGAGTTCAAGCATCTTCTTCGTCGAGCCACTGCTGCAGGATCACGGCGGCCGCTTCGTCGTCGCGGCCGCCGGCGACGACCGCCGACGAATACCGTTCGTCGACACGCGCCACCGGCAAGCGAAAGCGGCCAGCAAGCTGGCGGGCAAAACGTTCGCAGCGGGCAGTCATGTCGTGCGCGGTGCCGTCGGGATGAGACGGCATGCCGACGACCAGCTGTGCCGGCTGCCACGCGGCCACCAGCTCGCCGATCCTGCGCCAGCGCGCGTCACCCTGATCGGCGATCACGGCCAGCGGCCGCGCCTGCCGCGTAAGGCCGTTGCCGATAGCCACGCCGATGCGCCGGGTGCCGAAATCGAAACCCAGCACGGTGTTCTCTTCCAATTGATGAGAAGATGAAACGCGCGTCGCAGGCAGCCGGGCTGGCCAGCCAAGCTCAGGCATGTCCCGCCTGTGACGACAACTGCCCCGCGTCGATGCCGAGCAGCCGCAGCGCGGCCGCCTGCCGCTCTTCGGCCGGCGTGTCGAAGATGATCGCGGGCTGCGCATCGACGGTGAGCCAGGCGTTGGCCGAGACCTCGGACTCCAGTTGCCCCGCGCCCCAGCCCGAGTAGCCCAGCGTCACCAGCATCTTTGCCGGACCGCTGCCGCCGGCGACCGCCTCGAGAACGTCCTTCGACGTGGTCAGCGCGATGTCCTCCGCCACCGACAGCGACGAGCTGTATTCGCCCGCCGGCGCATGCAGCACGAAGCCGCGCTCGGTCTGCACCGGCCCGCCGAAATACACCGGCGCATCCTTCCACGGCGCAATCTCGAGCCTCAGGTCGATCTTGTCGAACAGGCTCTCGAGCGTCAGCTCGGTGGGCCGGTTGATCACCAGGCCGAGCGCGCCCTTGTCGGTGTGTTCGCAGACATAGACGACCGATCCGGCGAAATTCGGATCCATCATCGCCGGCATCGCAATCAGGAACTTGTGCGTCAGGTCCATGGCTTCGCGGCGTTCCGAAGTTCGGGAGTTCTCGCGGGCCATTGTAAGCTCGGCAGGCCATCCGGTTGAAGCGGCACAAGCGACATGGATTCAGCCCTGATGTGGTTCCGCCGCGACCTGCGGCTCGACGACAACGCGGCGCTTCATCACGCGCTGAAGTCGGCGCGCAAGGTCTACGCAGCGTTTGTCTTCGACCGCGTCATTCTCGACGAGTTGCTGGTCGAGGGCCTGCACAACGACCGCCGCGTCGACTTCATCCATCGATGCCTGGCCGAGCTTGACGGCGATCTCCGTGCACGCGGTGGCGCACTGATCGTGCGCCATGGCGTCGCCGCGGAGGAAATCGTTCGGCTGGCCGAGGAACTACGCGTGCAGACGGTGTTCGCCAACCACGACTACGAACCCTACGCCACCGAGCGCGATGCGCGGGTGGCCGAATCGCTGCGCGGCGCCGGCGGCGCGATGCACACGTTCAAGGATCAGGTGATCTTCGAGCGCGACGAAGTGCTGACCGGCGCCGGCAAACCGTTTTCGGTGTTCACGCCGTACAAGAATGCCTGGCTCGGAAAGGTGACGCCGTTCTACCTGCGCGCCTATCCGGTCGAAAAATACGTCGCGTCGCTGGCACCGTCGCCGGCCGCCTCGGCGCTGCCCTCGCTCGAGGACCTCGGTTTCGCGCGCAGCGACCTCGACGAACTGAAGGTGCCGATCGGCCGCCGCGGCGCCCGCTTGCTGTTCGACGATTTCACCGGGCGCATCGACCGCTACAAGGACGCGCGCGATTATCCGGCCGTGCGCGGACCATCGTATCTGTCGGTGCACCTGCGATTCGGCACGATATCGATCCGCGAACTCGCCCGCTTTGCGCACGAGCGGTCAGCGGACTCGGCCGGCGCGGCCACCTGGCTGTCGGAACTGATCTGGCGTGATTTTTATCAGCAGATCCTTTATCACCATCCACGCGTGGCGACCGAAGCGTTCAAGCCCGAGTATGACCGCATCGGCTGGGACGACGATCGCCAGTTGTTCGCCGCCTGGTGCGACGGACGCACCGGTTATCCGCTGGTCGACGCGGCGATGGTGCAGATCAACCAGACCGGCTACATGCACAACCGGCTGCGCATGGTGGTGGCGAGTTTCCTGACCAAGGATCTCGGGATCGACTGGCGCTGGGGCGAGCGTTACTTCGCTCGCCGGCTGATCGATTTCGATCTCGCTGCCAACAATGGGGGCTGGCAGTGGGCGGCATCGAGCGGCTGCGACGCGCAACCGTACTTCCGCATCTTCAACCCGGTGTCACAGAGCGAGAAGTTCGATCCCGACGGCAAGTTCATCCGTCGTTATCTGCCTCAGCTGGCGAGTTTCAGCGCCAAGGACATCCACGCGCCGTGGCAGGCGCCGCCGGAGCGGCAGCAGCAGGCTGGTTGCGTGATCGGCGTCGACTACCCGGCGCCGATCGTCGATCACGCGCAAGCGCGCGCGCGAACGCTGAAACGCTACGCCGTCGTCAAGCGACGCTGAGCACGGCGAAAGTCTCCACCAGTCACGCGTCGGCCGCGCCCGCGCGCGTCGCATAGGTAAAGGCCAGTGCGCCGAGCGCCGCCACGCCAATCAGCACCGCGGTCGCCGGGCCGTAGCCGCCCAGTGCCGACCACAGCAGGGCGGCGAATACCGGCCCGATGGCGCGCGCCAGCAGCCCCGGTGCCGCCAGCGCGCCGGCGATCGCGCCGTAGTGATCGCGACCGTACATTTCCACCGGCAACGCCCCGCGAACGACGGTCATGGCCCCGTTGCTGGCGCCAAAGAGAACCGCAAACAGGGTCAGCCCCAGCAGGCTGTCGCCGGCCCACAGCAGGGCGGCCATTGACAGCGGCAAAGCGACGGCGGCAATCCGGCCGACCTGCGCCGCGCGCAACCAGCGGCTGGCGCCGAATTCCAGCACGCGGCCCGCCACCTGCATCGGGCCAAACAATGCGCCGATGCCCGCGGCGGCTGCCGGCGACAGTCCGCGGGCGAGCAGCAAGGCGATCAGATGCGCAGCGATGGCCGAGATGACCACGTAGTGCGCCAGGAAGGCCACCGTCAATGCGCGGAAGCGAGGGTCTGCCCAGAGGCGGATGCGGCGTTCGCCGCCCGGCGCCTTTCTGCCGGCGGCCGCTACATGCGTTGCGCGGGGCAGCCACCACAGGTGCAGCGGCACACAGACGACGAGGTTGATCGCCGCCAGCCACAGCAGCGCACTGCGCCAGCCGAACTGCTCGATCAGCAGCGTGGTCAGCGGCCAGAAAACCGTGCTGGCAAGCCCACCGAACAAGGTCAGAACGGTTAGCGCGCGCCGATAGTTCAGTCGATAGACCTGCGCGATCACGGCAAACGCCGGCTCGTACAGCGTGGCGGCCATGACCACGCCCAAGCCCGCCCATACTGCGTACAGCGCCGGCAACGACGACACCTGCGACAGCGCAGCCAGAAGCAGGGCGGCGCCGAGCGAACCGAGCGTCATCAGCTTGCGGCCGCCGACGCGGTCGATCGTCACGCCGACCCGCATCGCGCACAGGCCGGAGACCAGCAGCGCCACGGAGAAAGCGCCCGCCACCGCGCTCTTGCCGGCGCCAAGTTCGTCCTGCAGCGGCTCGAGCAGCAGCGCGAAGGCGTAGTAGACCGACCCCCACGAAACGATCTGCGTGATGCCGAGCGCGACGAGCAGTTGCCACGAGGCGGCGTCGTCTTCCGGACTGATCGCAGCCGGCGTTTTCACGGCCGCTGCCAGCGACGGAGCCATGATCGCGTCGGTCGCCCCGGCCGGCGTCGAAGCGCCCCAATCGGCTGCGGCGTCGCTCGACGCACCGATTCCAGCCATCGATTGCGCTCAGTCATCGCCAGCCGTCGTCGTACATCGATCGCCCGATTGCCTGCGTTGCCAGCACACCTGTCAGGAAGACCGACTGCGGCGACGCATCGGAGTTGGCGGCGCTGGACATCGCGGACCTGTTCACACCAGCGCCATGAGCGCAATCAGCGCCGCGGATCGATGCGAAAGTCATGTTCGAAGGCCAGTTTCGGAAAGGTAAGGGATGTGAAATGGTGCCATCGATCAGGCCGCGCGAACCGGTGTACGTCGCGTTCGATTGACAGGGCCGCTGCGGCGTCGGGCTGTGGCAAGCCGCGACGCCGACTGCCGATCGGATCGGTTTCGTCTGGCTGCCAATCACGCGGCCGAACCGCGCAAGTGAACCGCAATGCGCGGCGATCCAATCGACTCTCGGTGCGGCCGCGACGATGCAGGCACCTGAAGCCGGCCTTTCATCTGGTGGCCCCTGGCTGCCGGTTCGACGAAGAGCGACGACGACGCACGCGAAGCGGCGCGGGTCGGTTCGTGAATCTTTCGCGATCACGGCGACCCTACCGTGCCGACGATGATCTTCCGCCACCGCGGCTCCGGCTAGCAGCCGCGGTCGCCGGCGCGCTGGCAGGCGACGCGCTGATGCCGGCGCTCGGCTTGTGCTAGACGAAGAAGACCCATGAAAAAAGGCCCGCCGAAGCGGGCCTTTTGACTGGCAGCGGATCGCTGATGCCGTTGGCGACTGAGCGCCGGCTGCATCAGGACATCGTTCTTACATGTCCATGCCCATGCCGCCCATGCCGCCCATGCCGCCGCCCGGCATGCCGCCACCAGCCGCGGGTTTGTCCTCGACCAGTTCGGCGACCATCGCGTCGGTGGTCAGCATCAGGCCGGCAACCGACGAGGCGTTCTGCAGCGCGGTGCGGGTGACCTTGGTCGGATCGAGCACGCCCATTTCGACCAGATCGCCGTACTCGCCGGTTTGGGCGTTGAAGCCGTAGTTGCCCTTGCCTTCGGCGACCTTGTTGACGACCACGCTCGGCTCGAAGCCGCTGTTCTCGACGATCTGGCGCAGCGGCTCTTCCATCGCGCGCAGGACGATCTTGATGCCGGCGTCCTGGTCGTTGTTGTCGCCCTTCATCTTGGCGATGGCCTGCTTGGCGCGGATCAGCGCCACGCCGCCCCCAGCGACGATGCCCTCCTCAACGGCGGCACGCGTGGCGTGCAGCGCGTCTTCGACGCGGGCCTTCTTCTCCTTCATCTCGACTTCGGTCGCTGCGCCGACCTTGATCAGCGCCACGCCGCCGGCGAGCTTGGCCACGCGCTCCTGCAGCTTCTCCTTGTCGTAATCGCTGGTCGCCTCGTCGATCTGCTTGCGGATGTTCTTGACCCGCCCCTCGATGTCCTTGCTGTCGCCAGCGCCGTCGATGATCGTCGTTTCTTCCTTGCCGACCTCGATGCGCTTCGCCTTGCCGAGATCCTTCAGCGTCGCCTTCTCGAGCGTGAGACCCACCTCTTCGGCGATGACCGTTCCGCCGGAGAGAATGGCGATGTCCTCGAGCATGGCCTTGCGGCGATCGCCGAAGCCCGGCGCCTTGACCGCGCAGGTCTTCAGGATGCCGCGGATGTTGTTGACCACCAGTGTGGCGAGCGCTTCGCCTTCCACGTCCTCGGAGATCAGCAGCAGCGGCTTGCCGGCCTTGGCGACCTGCTCGAGGATCGGCAGGAGGTCACGGATGTTGGAGATTTTCTTGTCGTGCAGCAGGATGTAGGGATCCTCGAGGATCGCCTGCTGCTTGTCGGGGTTGTTGATGAAGTACGGCGAAACATAGCCGCGGTCGAACTGCATGCCCTCGACCACTTCGAGCTCGTTCTGGAGGCTCTTGCCGTCCTCGACCGTGATCACGCCTTCCTTGCCGACCTTGGTCATCGCCTCGGCGATGATATCGCCGACGGCGCTGTCGGAGTTGGCGGAGAAGGTGCCCACCTGGGCGATGGCGGTGTCGTCCTTAGTCGGCTTCGACAGCGACTTCAGACCCTGTACCGCGTGGATCACCG
>JBFGOX010000168.1:0-6308 GCA_041565015.1 Burkholderiaceae bacterium | reverse complement strand
GGCAAGCGCGGCTTCCGGCGCGGCACGGTCGACCGTCTGGCGGCGTACTTCGGCGCGGCCGAACTGCGCGCGTTGGCCGGCTCCGATGTCTACTGGGACCGCGTCGTCGCCATCGAGGCGCGCGGAGACGAGGATGTCTATGACCTCGAAGTCGATGGCGACCACAACTTCGTCGCCGACGGCCTGGTCGTGCACAACTCGCACTCGGCCGCGTACGCGCTGCTCGCCTACCAGACCGCGTACTTCAAGGCGCACTATCCGGCGGCGTTCATGGCCGCCAACTTGAGCGCGGTGATGGACGAAACCGACAAGGTGAAGGAACTGGTCGAGGACAGCCGCGCCATCGGCCTGACGATCCTCGGCCCCGACATCAACGCCGGCAACTACCGCTTCGAGCCGGTCGACGCCAGGACGATCCGCTACGGCTTGGGCGCGATCAAGGGCAGCGGCAGCAGCGCGATCGAGCGCATCGTCGCGACGCGCGCCGAGGGCGGACCGTTCGCCGATCTGTTCGACTTCTGCGCCCGCGTCGACAAGCAGGTCGTCAACCGGCGCGCCGCCGAGGCGCTGGTGCGTGCCGGCGCCTTCGACGCGCTCGATCCCGATCGCGCCAAGCTGGCCGCCAACGTCGGCCGCGCCCTCGAAGCGGCCGAGCGCGCCGCCGCGCATGCCGGCCAGGTGAGCCTGTTTGGCGGCGGCGCCGACGACGCTCGCCCGGCGGCCGAATACATCGCCTGCCGGCCGTGGCTCGAGCGCGAACTTCTGGCCAACGAGAAGCTGGCGCTGGGCTTCTACTTCAGTGGTCACCTGTTCAACGGGTACGCGGCGGAAGCGCGCCGGCTGGCGCCGACCCGACTCGCCGACCTGCGCGCGATGCAGAGCGGACGCGACGAGCCTGTGCGGGTCGCGGGAATCATCGTTGCGTCACGCACGATGAACACGCCGCGCGGCCGCCTCGGCCTGATCGTGCTCGACGACGGCACGGCACAGCTCGAGATGCGGGTCTTTGCCGAACTGTTCGACCGCAAGCGCCCGGTGCTGCGCGAGGACACCCTGGTCTTCGTGCTCGGCCGTGCGCGCTACTTCGATCAGAGAGAACAGCTGAGCTTCAACGTCGACGACGTGATGGACCTGACGGAGGCACGTGCCCGCGCTGCGGCGCGGTTGCGCGTCGAGTTCGACGGACCGCTCGACCTGGCCTGCTTCCGCAACGCGCTGGTGCCGTTTCGCGTGAGCAACGGCAACGGCGGCGATGGCTGCCGCGTGATCGTTCACTACTGCAACGGCACCGGCAGCGCCGAGCTGCTGCTGTCCGAAGACTGGCGCGTGCGTCCGGACGAAGCGCTGCTGACGGAACTGCGGGCGCAGCCGAAGGTGCGCACGGCCGAAATTCGCTATGGCTGAACCGCGGCGGAGATGGTTCTGCTGCTGCTGATTCTGCTCGGGCCATACGTGGTCACGTCGATTCCGTGCCCGTTCGCCTTCGCGTCGCTGCGCCGGGGTTGGCGTCCCGGTTCGCCGGTACGCGTGCCGGCGTCTTCGGTGCTGGCCAGCCTATGCCCGCGCTGACGCTGCTTGACGGCTATATTTCGGGCGTGACATCGCTGGCGGTTGCGCTGCTGCTGGGCGCGCTGCGTGGCCACCGTTTCGGCATTGAATGGACGCTGTATGCCGCTGTTGCGGTCTTCGCGCTGGCCGTGCCGGTGCTTTGGCGATCGCATCGGCGCGCCCGCCCTGTGGGCGCGGCGCAGGCCTGATCAGGCGTACTGCGCGAGGCCGCGGCGGGCGATCGTTTCGTGCGCGGCGATGCGCTGCTGCAACCGCTGCCAGTTGCGGCCTTCGTGCACGCGGTCGTTCTCGCGGTGCCACAGGTGCAGCACGCCGGTGGCGAAGGCGCCTTCCTTGCGCCGCACACCGTGATTGAGCAGGCGCACCGCAAGGTCCGAGTCCTCGAAGCCCCAGCCTTCGAAATCTTCATCGAAGCCGTTGACGGCGCGGAAATCGTCGGCCCAGACGCCGAGGTTGCAGGTGCGCACCCGCTGCCAGCGGCGGGCGGCGATCTTGCGCAGTGGGCCGAGCGGCAGCGTGTGCAGCGGCAGCGTGCGGTTGATCGCGCCGCGCGCGCGCGCCGCCCGCCACTGCGAGAAGGTCCAACCGTGGATCGGCTCGCCGCTGGCCAGCACCTCGCGCGTGAACGGTTCCGAGAGCAGGATGCGATTGCCGGCGACCATCCAACCGCGTTCGGCCAGTGCGCGGTGCCGGGCGATGAAGTCCGCCCGCGGCACGCAGTCGCCGTCGAGAAAGGCCAGATACGCGCCATGGGCAATGGCGGCGGCGCGATTGCGAGCGGCGCCGGCGCGAAAGCCGCGATCTTCCTGCCAGACGTGCCGCACCGCGACCGCTGCGCCGGAGGCGATCGTCTCGACGACCGACCGCGTTTCGTCACCCGAGCCGTCGTCGGCGACGAGTACGTCGAAACCGCGATCTTCCTGCGCCAGCAATCCGGCCAGCACCGCGCGCAGCGCGTCGGGCCGGTTGTAGGTGGTGGCGATGACCGAAATCGTGCCGATCATTCGCGATCGTCGCGGCGGGATTCGGCGGCCAGCATCGCCTTGACGTAGCGGTAATACGAGCCTTCGGCATTGCTGACCGCCAGCAGGAAGCCGTATCTGCCGTCGAGAAAACCGAGACGAAAGACGTAGGTACGCATGAATGCGGCCAGCCCGTGCACGATCGCGGTGGCCAGCCCCGGCACGCGGCCGCGGGCGGCGAGCGCGGCCGCCGAGTCGCTCGAGTAACGGTTCATCTTCGACAGCACGTCGTCCATCGAGCGGAAGCTGTAGTGGACGATCGGCTGCGACAGCCGGCCCACGGGGCGGTCGGTCAGCAGCCGTTCGTGCACGCGCGCGTCGGAGAAAGTCGCGCTGCCAAGACGGAACAGGCGGACGCAGTAGTCGGGCCACCAGCCGCCGTGGCGGATGAATCGGCCGCAGTAGGTCGAGCGGCGCGGAATCTCGTAGACGTCGAAGCGCGGCGCGGCGAGCACGGCCTCGATCTCCGCCCGCAGTTCGTCGCTGACGCGCTCGTCGGCGTCCAGCGACAGGATCCAGTCGCCGCCGCAGGCCTCGACGGCGCGGTTCTTCTGCGCGCCGAATCCCGGCCAGTCCGGCGCGGCGATCACGCGGGCGCCGAGCCTGGCGGCGATCTCGGGCGTGCCGTCGCTGCTGGCATGGTCGACCACGACGACTTCGTCGGCAAAGCCGATGCTGCGCAGGCAGGACTCGATGTTGCGCGCTTCGTTGCGCGTGATCACCGCCACCGACAGACGAGGTTTGGGGTCCATTAGACTGCGCGGCGATGCCAAGTGGCGCGGGCCCGGGCGGCGGTTCTTTTCGGCCGCCACGATCGCGCACGGCAGCCTTCGCGGACGCGCACGTCCGCCCGGAACCCGTGCTGGCCGTTCGCGTTCGTGTCCAAGTTCGTTGCCAATCCTATCCCAGAGCGACGCACTGAACGCTTGCCGGCAACCGCGACGCAACGTCGCCCGCTTGGACGCCCCTTTTGCTGATGCCTGCCAACGCGGCGAGCGCGCCGACTGCCACCGCTGCTGACACGCCCGCTGGGCTCGCCGCCCGCGAGCGGCGCGCGCTGTCGTGGGCGCGTGCGGCAGCCGCGACGGCGCTGATCGGCACCTTTGTGCTGCCGACGCTGGCGAACCTGGCGGCGCTGGTCATGCTCGCTAGCTTCGCGTTGCTGCCGTCGGCGGGCCGCAGGCTGCGCGCGCTGCTCGCCACGCCGCTGGTGCGAGCGGCGCTGCTGCTGCTCGTCGTGCTCGCGATCGCGACCCTTTGGTCCGACGCTTCGCCGCTGGGCCGCCTGCGCGCCTGGTGGAGCTGGCGTCCGCTGCTGCTGCTGATCGTCTGCCTGGCGATCTTTGACGATCCGGCGGCCCGACGGCGCGCCTTGCTGGCGTTCATCGCCGCGGCGGCGGTCGGTGTCGCTTACTCGTTCTGGGCGTGGGCGTTCGGTTACTCGACGGTGACCAACAATCACCATCTGACCGGCATCGTGTGGCGCAATCCGGTCACGCAGGGCATGGCGTTTGCGCTCGCCTGCTACTTCGCCCTGATGCTGGCCGTCACGCAGACGGATCTGGATCGCCGCCTGCGCGCGGCGCTGGCGCTCGGCGCGCTGTTGCTGCTGGCCAATCTCGTCTTCGTGACCTCGGCCCGCTCGGCACATCTGCTGCTGCTGATCCTGCTGGCCGCCACGGCGTTGCAGCGGCTGCACGGCTGGCGCCGGGCGGCCGCGATCGCCGGCCTGCCGTTGCTCGCCGCGCTGGCGCTCAGCGCCTCGCCGATGCTGCAGACGCGCTTCGGGCTGCTGGTGCAGGAGTTGCGGGCGCCGCTGGCCTCCGAGCAGCTGTCGGCCATGGGCATCCGGTCGGTGATCTGGAACGTCAGCGGCGCGATGGTGCGCGAGCGGCCGCTGCTCGGCTACGGCATGGGCGGATTTGCGCCAGCCTACGCGCGGGCCGTGCGGGCGACGTCGTACACCGGCTGGGCAGCGACACCCAGCGAGGATCCGCACAACCAGTTCCTGCAGGTGCAGCTGGAAGCGGGCCTTGCGGGAACGGTGGCATTCGCCTGCTTCCTGATCGCGTGCTTTCGCCATCGCGCGGCGCAGCCGTATCGCGCCTGGGCCAGCGCGATCCTGCTCGGCTGGTGTGCTGCCAGTCTGGCCACTTCGCTGTTCACGACCTTTGCGGAAGGCCACATGCTGATGCTGTCGCTCGGCATCTTGCTGTCGGAGCCGGCGACCGCCGCGTCGGCATCCGCGCGCGTCACGGACGTCGACCGGGAGCGGGCCGCGGCCTGATCGCGTCAGCCGACGCCCTGCTTCGCCGGGGCAAGCACCGTCTCGATTGCCTCGCGCACGCGATCGACCGCCAGCGTATCCAGACACTCGCTGCGGCTTTCGCGGTGGCGGTCGCAGCCTTCGAGCTGGCACGGCACACAGGGCAGCGTTGGGTTCTGCAGCAACAGCACATTGCCGCGGCGCTGCGCGGCGGCGACGCGTCGATACGGATTTCGCTGGTCGCCGGCGGGCACCGGCCCCCAGATCACCGGGTCGGTCGGTCCGAACAGCGCCACCGTCGGCGTGCCGCAGCCGGCCGCCACGTGCGTCATCGCCGTGTCGGGGCCGACGTAAAGCGACGCCAGGCGCAGCAGATCGGCGGCCTCGGCCAGGCGCAGCTGGCCGTCGATGCGCACGACGCGATCGCCGTCCAACGCCAGCCCGGCGACATAACTTCGCTCGGCGGCATCGGGCCCGCCGGTGACCACGACCCTTGCCAAGCGCCGTGTCAGGTGATCGACCAGTGCCCGCCAGCCGTCAGTCGTCCACCGCTTGTAGCGCCAGCGCGGCGACGGATGGACGACCGCGAACGGCACGCGCAGCGGGTCGAAGCCGAGCCGCTGGCGCCAAACGGCGGGTGCCGTGTGGGCGGTGGGCGGCACGATCGGCCCGGCTTGTGCTGCGCCGAGCAGGTTGGCCAGCCGGTCGTTGTGCGCGATGCGCGGAGCCGACGGGTCGAATTGGCATGATCGCGTCAGCAGCGCGCGCGTCCAGCGCCGCGTCGCGGCGTCGGCAGGGATGAAGCCGATGCGCTGGCGGGCGGCGGCAAATCCGAACAGGACCGGTGGATCGCCGGGTGACGTGATCACGGCCAGGTCGTAGCGTCGCCACAGCGCGCGCATCTGCGCCAGCCGCTCGCGCACCGACGCGGCTTCGGCAGTCGTGACCACGGCGTGCAGGTCCGCGTTTCCTTCGAGCATCGGTTCCGAGCCGCGGAACACCAGCATGTCGACGCGGCAATCCGGATACAGGTGCTTGACCGTATTGGCGATCGGCGTGGTCAGCAACACATCGCCGAGATAACGCAGCGCGATGACCAACGCACTGCGCGGCGACACATCGGTTGCGCGGCTCACGGCGTGCTGAGCTCCCGATACACGGCCGTGGCGACCTCGCGGAAACTCGGCCAGGCGCCGTTGCTGCCGACGCCGGTGGCCCTTTGCGACCACGGGCCCGTGCGGCGCGGGTCGGTGACGCCGAAGACCGTGACCAGTCGTGCGCCGACGGCAGCGGCAAGATGGGCGGCACCGCTGTCGTTGGCGATCACCAGGCGGCTTGCCGCCAGCAGCGCGGCAAACGTACCGACCGTCGTTTCGGGCAGCAACGTGGCGCCCGGTATGGCGCGCAGAACCGCCTCCTGCTCGCCGGGGCCGGGACAGGCGATGACCGTT
>JBFGOX010000167.1:0-6308 GCA_041565015.1 Burkholderiaceae bacterium | reverse complement strand
GTGCGCATCTTCGTCGGTGCCGGCCGCAGCGCCGGACTGCGGCCGGCCGACCTGGTCGGCGCGATCGCCAACGAGGCCGGCGTCAGCGCGCGCGAGATCGGCGCCATCGAGATCGAGGAGCGCTTCGCGCTGGTGGAGGTCTCCGGCGACATCGCCGAGGACGCGGTCCGCGCACTTCGCGGCACCTCGCTGCGCGGCCAGCGGGTGACGGTGCGGCGCGATCAGCCGAAGCGCTCGACCAAGTAGCGCGGCAGTGCGGCGCCGGGCCGCGACATCTCGCCGGCGATTCGTGCCCAGCAGGCGCTGACCGCATGCTGGACGCACGCCGCGCACGGGCATGTTCGCACCGACACCCGCCAGGCGGCGCCGACGTGCGCGCCGTCACTGCTCCGCCGCGTCCCCCGCTCGCTCGCTCGGATCATCCTCCCACAGCTGGCGCCAGCCTTCGCGGCCGAGCCGGCGCATCGTCGCGATGTTGCTGTCGTAGATCGCGGCGGCGTCGGGCAAAGCCTGCACGGCGCGATCGACGCTGGCCTGGCGCAACAGGTGCAGCATCGGATACGGCGATCGGTTGGTGTAGTTGCCGATGTCGTCGGGCTCGGTATCGGCAAACCGGTAGTGCGGATGAAAGCTGGCAATCTGGATTTCGCCGGCCAGGCCGAGGGCATCGACGGCGGCGTCGGCCAGGTCGAGAAAATCGTTGTAGTCGAGAAAGTCCGTGAGCACGTGCGGATGAATCAGCAACGTGGTCTCGATCACTTGCGGGTCCGCCGCCTGCAGTGCCTGCAGTTCTTCCGCCAGATCGGAAAGCAGTGCCTCGGTGCTGCGCGCCGTGCTGACCTGAAAGCGCACGCGGTTGCCCGCGTGAACGGCCTTCGCAAACGGACACAGGTTCAGGCCGATCACGGCTATTTCCAGCCACGAGCGGGTGGCGGCGACGATCTGATCGGCGCTGGGCGCTGGGGGCACGGAGTTGTTCGCGAATTGGCGCAGAGCCGGGAAACCGGGTCCAAGCGTACGCCGGCTGCAAGGTGCGCTGCACACCCGCAAGACGAGAGGAGGGCGCGGGCCAGGCGCTACTTGTCTTCGCCCTGCGTCTTGCGACTGCAGTGGCCGCTTAAGATCGCCGGGATTGCCGAAACCTCCGCGAGGTAAGCGCCCCATGACCCTGCCCCGACGCCGCTTCCTCGCCGAGATGCTCGCCACGGCGGCGACGCTGGCCGTGCCCGCGCTGGCCCGCGCGCAGCAGCATGGCCATCACCAGGGCCAGTTCGAGCGGCTGAACCAGCCGGGCCGCGTCGATCTGCCGGAGATTCATGCCCAGCAGGCGGTGACCGACAGCCCGGCACCGCGCGCAGCCGCGCAAGGCAGCTGGCGGCCGCGCGCGCCGCTGCCGATCCCGCGCACCGAGATGGCCTGGGCGGTGGCTTATCGCAACCGCGTGCATCTGGTCGGCGGGTATGCCGAGCAGCGCGTCGACAAGCCGTTTCACCACGCGTACGACCCGGCAACCGATGCGTGGCAGGAGTTGCCGCAACTGCCTCGCGGCGCCAACCACGTCGGCGTGGCGACGCTCGGCGAACGGCTGTATGCGTTCGGCGGTTTCGTCGAACAAAACCGTACGCCGCACGACGAGAGCTTCGCCTTCGACGGCGACAGATGGACACGCATCCGCCGCCTGCCCGAGGCCTGCGGCGCGATGGCCTGCATTGCGCTCGGCGACCGCATCCATCTCGTCGGCGGCGCGATCGGCAGCGAGTGGCGGCGTTCGATCGACTGGCACCTCGTTTACGACCCGAAGACCGACCGCTACGAGCGCCGGCAACCGATGCCGGTGGCGCGCGATCACGCCGGCATCGTCGTCGTCGACTTCGACATTCACCTGATCGGCGGCCGCGTCGATTCGTTCCATACCAACTCGAACCTGCATCATTCCTACGATGCGCAGGCCGATCGCTGGAATTTCCGCACGCCGCTGCCGACCGCGCGCTCAGGCCATGGCTGCGTGCTGTATCGGGGCAAGGTGTTCGTGATGGGCGGCGAGGGCACCAACCGCGTCTACGGCCAGAACGAAGCCTGGGACCCGGCGACCGATCGCTGGGAAGCGCATGCGCCGATGCTCACGCCGCGCCACGGCATGGGCGCGGTTGCGATCGGTGACGCGATCTATGTCGCCGGCGGCGGCCCGCAGATGGGTGGCGGTGTGAAGAGCGCGATCAACGAGGCGTTCAGCCTGGGGTAATGTCCAGGCCGGACGGAGGTTTTCGAGCGGAACTGCAGGATCGCTCGTCCAATCGCCGCGGCCGACCGGCAGCGAAACAAAGCCGGACAGCGATGTCGAGGTCGAGCCCGTGCCGGCGCGGCGAATGCCCACGCGCAGCCGTGATCGACCGGCGCCGCCCGCCCCGATACCCTAAAGAAGACCGTCTGACCCACCTCTTCGCCTGCCGATGCACGCGCCTCGCCCCGTAGCCGGCTTCGCCCCGCCGAACTTCGACGGTGCAAGTTTGCTCAACTTCGCAGCCACCCTCGATGCCGCGCTGGGCAATGAACCGGCCTATCCGCTGCTGGCCGATGCGCGGCTGCGCGAGCGGCTCCTTAGCGCGCGGCATCTGGTCGTCTGGCTGATCGATGGGCTTGGTGTCGAACCGCTAGCAGCGCTATCGCCGCGCGGCGCGCTGGCGCAGGGGATCGATGCCGAAATCGAGGCGGTGTTCCCGTCGAGCACGGCGCCGACGCTGACCACACTGATGACCGGCCGCGCGCCGGCCGCGCACGCGGTGCCGGAGTGGTTCCTGTGGTTCGACGAGTTCGGCGCCATCTACCGTTCGCTGCCGCTCGATACGCGCGATCCGATCAGCGGCCGACCGCCGATTAACGATGCAGCAGCGCTGTACCCGCAGCCGTCGATGATGGCGCGCTCGGAGCGGCCGTGCGTCGCGGTATTACCGGCGGGCATCACGGATTCCGCCTACAGCCGTTATGCGCACGCCGGCGCCCATACGCTGCCGTTTTCCGGCGAGGAATCGTTTCTCTCCGCGGTCACGCAGGCGATCGATGCCAATCGCGACGGTTGCTACGTGTATGCCTACCTCGATCTGTTCGACCAGGTCGCACATGAGTTCGGCATGGACAGCGACAAGGCGCATTTCGTCACGCGCCAGCTCGACCGCTGGTTCACCCGGCTGGCCGCGGCACTGAGCGCGCGTGGTGCGCTGCTGGTGGTCACCTCGGATCACGGATTCATCGACGTGCCGGCGCAACTGCGTTTTCACGTCGATTCGCTGCCGCGGTTTGCCGATTGCCTCGACCGGCCGCTGTGCGGCGGGCCGCGCACGCCGTTCGCCTACGTCAAGCCAGGGCGCGAGGACGAGTTCGTCGAGCAGGTCGCACGCCAGCTCGGCGCGCATTTCGTCGCGGTGCCGAGTGCGGATCTCGTCGAGGCCGGATGGTTCGGTCCCGACCCGCCCGAGCCACGCCTGGGGTCACGCCTCGGCACGCACGTCCTGCTGCCCACGTCCGGTGCGTATCTGGTCGATCATCTGCCGGGCGAGTACCTGGCGCCGCTGATCGGGGTGCACGGCGGCATGAGCAGCGCCGAGCGGCGCGTGCCGATGATCTTCGCCGGGGCGCCCGGCGGTTGATCGCCCGGCCCGACGCCGTCCCGCCTCGACCGTCTGCGCAGGAAACCAAATCCCCTCGCCCGTCCTTGCGCCACGCCTGCAGCGGCTATTCCGCCAGACGCTGCTCTCGGCGCCCGAACACGTGTTCCCGCTGCTGTGCCCCGAGCGCGAGCGCGAGTGGCTGCCGGGCTGGGACGCGCGCTGGATCCACTCGTCCTCCGGTTTCGCCGAGCGAGGCGCCGTGTTCGCCACGCGCGGCGGCGAGTCCGACGACGCCGCAGAAGTGATCTGGGTGGTCGCCGCGCACGAGCCGCCCACACACGTGCAGTTCGTGCGCTGGCACCCGGGCGAAATGGTGGTCGACCTGCAACTCGATCTGCAGCCTGCCGGCACCGGTCCGCCCGCAGGCTCGACCTGGCTCGACATCCGCTACACGTACACGGCACTGTCGCCCGCCGGCGGCGCGCGCATCGCCGCGATGACCGAAGCGCAGTGGCGCGAGCAGATGAATTTCTGGGAAACGAACCTCAATCGCTGGCTGGCGTCGCACCCGGCCTGAAAACCGGACGCAGCACCGCGGTCGTCGGGGTGGCTACGGCTCCGATGCGCCGCTTGTCCGCCGTCAACGCGGCAGGGCCATCAATCCCGGCAGGTTGCCGACATTCAGCACGCGCCCATCGGGCAGCTTCACGTCGCCGGGCTTCATGTCGGCTGGACAGGCACCGCCGTGCCGGCCGGTGGCCATCGAACGCATCGTGTCCCTGCCCATCAATGGCGGATCGAAGCGCGTCAACGATTCGGTGTTGTAGGCGATCGTGCCGGTAAACGTCGTTCGCCCGCTCGACCTCACCCGCATCGGTCCCATCGTGCAGTCGCTGTCGAATACGAACGCGTCGCCGTCCCGGCGCAGGTCGGACTTCGCGCACAAACCGGCCATCGCGCCCTGGCCCATCATCAGCAGGCGCTGCTGCGTGGCCTCGTCGATGCACATACTGACCGCCGTCGGTTTCATGCCTTCGTTGCTGACCGTCGTGAGCCACAGCCCGCTCTTGAGCGTCGGCAGGCTGCCGAGATCCATCGCTGCAAGCACAGCGTTGCCGGCGGCCAGCAGAGCAACCGTGCTGAGGGCAAACATCGTCTTCGGCATCTTCCTCCCTGTTCGGGTCGCTGTTCAGGCGCGGCGGAGCGGACCGTGAGCAGCGAGTGTCAAACGGCTTCGGCAGCCGGGACAATACGCAATGTGCGCGCTGGCCTGCCGATGCCGGTCGCGCTCGTATCGAAAAGCTTCAGTACCATGCGCCGCCGGGCCAAAGCTTTGCCCCTTTCGCAAGATGACGCAACCGACGATCGCAGCCTACGGTGCATGGTCCTCGCCGCTGACCGCGGCCAGGCTCGCCGCGGCGTCGCTGTCGCTGTCGTCGGCCAGCGCGCCGGCGGGCCGGCTGCACTGGATCGAATCGCGGCCCGACGAGGGTGGCCGCAGCGTGCTGGTTGCGCTCGGCACCGACGGCCGGCCGGTCGAAGTCACGCCGCCCGAATTCAACGTGCGCACGCGCGTGCACGAGTACGGTGGGCGTGCTTATGCGCGCGTCGGCGACCGGCTCGTCTACAGCCGCTATTCCGACCAGCGACTGTACGTGCAGCACGACGGCGGCGTACCAGAACCGCTGACGCCCGCCGGATTCCGCTACGCCGACGGCGCTGCAAGCGCGGACGGCAAGCGGCTTTTCTGCGTGCGCGAAGACCACCGCGGCGATGGCGAACCGCAGAACACGATCGTCGCGCTCGATCCGGACACGCCGGCGGCGGGCCGCGTGCTGTTTTCGCGGGCCGACTTCGTCGCCAGCCCGCGGCCGAGCCCGGATGGCAAACGGCTCGCCTTCGTCAGCTGGAATCATCCGCAGATGCCGTGGGACGGCAGCATGCTGCACGTCGCCGACGTCGCCGAAGGCGGACTGCACGGACTGCAGGACATCGCCGGCGGCACGCAGGAATCGGTGCTCGAACCGTGCTGGGATGGCGAAGGCAGCCTGTTCTTCCTGTCCGATCGCAGCGGCTGGTGGAACCTGTACCGCTGGCGCGATGGCGCGATCGAAGCGATCACCGCGATCGAAGCTGAACTCGGCGGAGCATTGTGGCAGCTCGGGCAGACGACCTATGCGCTGACCGGCGACGGGCGCGCGCTGGCGCGCGTCTGTCGCAACGCCGTCGACCAGCTGGTCCTGATCGATCTGGCCAGCGGCGGGATCGTCCCGCTTGATCTGCCTTTCGTTGCCTTCGGCTCGCTCGGCATGCTCGATGCGCTGACGGCCTACGCGATCGCCGCGCCGGCCGACGACGTGACCGCGCTCATCACCGTCGAACTGGCGAGCGGAAGACACCGCGTCGTCCGCCGCGCAGCCGACGAGCCGCCGCTGCCCGCCGACGACGTGTCGCGTCCCACGCCGATCGAGTTCCGAACCGCGCCCGCGTCCGACGGCAGTGCGCGGACCGCGCACGCTTTCTTCCACCCGCCGCGCAATTCGCGCTTCGCTGCGCCGGCTGGCGAAAAGCCGCCGTTGATGGTGCTGCTGCATGGCGGGCCGACATCGCACCGCGCGCCGAGCCTGCGCCTGGACACGCAGTTCTGGACCACGCGGGGCTTCGCAGTCGTCGACGTCAATTACGGTGGTTCAACCGGATTCG
>JBFGOX010000166.1:0-6326 GCA_041565015.1 Burkholderiaceae bacterium | reverse complement strand
TCTGCAGCGCGGGATTCAGGTTGGCGTGCACGCGCTTGATCGTGTTGACGAGATCCGTGAGCCCCTCAAGCGCGAAATATTCGCACTGCATCGGGATGATCACGCCGTGCGCGCAGCACAGACCATTAAGCGTCAGCAGGCTGAGCGACGGCGGGCAATCGATCAGCACGAACTCGTAATCGGCCTCGACGGATGCCAGCGCCTGCTTCAGGCGGAGCTCGCGCCTTTCGAGCTCGACCAGTTCGACCTCGGCACCCGCCAGTTCGCGATTGGCCGGCAGCACGTCGTAGCCCCCGGCCTCGGAGCGGATGAACGCAGCGCGGGCGCCCACGTCGCCAAGCAGAACCTGGTAGACGGACCGGGCCAGCTGACGCTTGTCGATGCCGCTGCCCATCGTCGCGTTGCCCTGCGGATCGAGGTCGACGAGCAGCACCCGCTGCGCCTGCGCCGCGAGGCCGGCAGCCAAATTGACCGCGGTCGTGGTCTTGCCGACGCCGCCTTTCTGATTGGCGATGCAGAAGATGCGCGCCACGGCGTCAGTCCGTCGCCAAGCGCGCGCCGAAGCCAAGCAGCGCCAAGCCTGCCGCGCGTGACGCCCAGCGGCCGATCCGTCGCTGCTCGCGCAATCGTTGCGCCACCCAGTGCCCGCCCCATATGAGAACGGATCCGTGCAGCAGCGCCAGCACTGCGATCGTCACGCCCATCGTTGCCAGCGTCACCGCGCCTGCGTAATGCGCCGGGTCGATGAACAGCGGCAGAAACGCCATGTAGAAAACGATCGCCTTCGGGTTGATGACGGTGATCAGGAATCCCTGACGAAAGTAGGCGGCCGACAAGGCCGGACGCTCTTGTGCAGGCGCATCGGCCCGCCCGCGCAGCAACTGCATCGCGACCCAAAGCAGATAAGCGACACCAGCGTACTGCAGCGCCCTGAACAGAAGCGGATGCGCCGCAAGCAGCGCCGCCACGCCCGCCATCGCTGCAGCCATCAGCAGCCAGTCGCCGAGCATCAGTCCGCCAAGCGCCGCGTAACCGCCACGCGGACCACCCTTCGCGGTCGCCGCGAGCACGGTGAGCGTTCCCGGCCCGGGAAGCAGCAGAAACACCAGCACGGCAGCGATGAACGCGGAGTAATCGACGATGCCGGGCACGGCAGGCAATCTGGTTGATCAGGGACGCGCAATTCTACGGTTGCCGCTGATCGATCGAGGCCTGCGCAGCCGGTCTTTGTAGACTGCCTGATCCAAACATGCAGTCCGCCCTGCCGAAAATCATGGATCTGAGCACGCAGCGGGCGCTGATCACGCGCATCGCCGGACTCGCGGCCTTGGTGCTGCTGGTTCTCGGCGCGATCGTCGTGCTCCGGCCCTTCGTGGCCGCGGGCCTGTTTGCCGCTGTGTTCGTGCTGGCGACCTGGCCGCTCTACTCTCGCCTGCGCCGCGCCGTGCGGGGCCACAACACCTGGGCCGCATCGATCGCCACACTGCTGATCATCGTCCTGGTCGTGTTGCCGTTCGCGTGGCTGGTACAAAACGCCGTTGATCGCGTGCCGGCGTGGTTCGCCGTCGCCCGCGGCTGGGTCGCCGAAGGCCTGCCGCCGCCACCCGAGTGGCTGCAGCGCATTCCGATCGTCGGTTCGGTCATCGAGACGTACTGGCAGGACTTCGCCGCCGACCCGGGTGCGCTGCGCGACCTCGGTAAACGGCTGATCGAAGTCGGCCGCCAGCCGCTGGTCGTCGCCGGGCGCGTGATCGGCGAAGGCATATTGCAGCTGGCACTGGCCAATTTCATCGGCTTCTTCTTCTATCGCGACGGCGAGGCGATCGTGCGCAGCCTGCACGCCGGCGTCACGCGGCTGGCCGGCCCGCTGGCCGACGAACTGATCGCGACGGTCGAGGCGACCGTGCGCGGTGTCGTGCTCGGTATCGTCGGCACGGCGGTCGCGCAGGGCGCGCTGGCCACCGTCGGCTTCCTGATCGCGGGCGTGCCGGGCGCGTTCCTGCTGGGCGGCATCACGGCGCTGGTGTCGATCATCCCGGGCGGTCCGGTGCTGGTATGGCTCGGGGCGACGATCTGGCTGCTGTCGAAAGAGGAACTCGGCTGGGCCTTGTTCATGGCGGTCTGGGGCACCGCTGTGATCTCCAGCATCGACAACGTCTTGCGGCCACTGCTGATCAGTCGCGGCGCCAGCCTGTCTTTCGCGCTGGTGTTTGTCGGGGTGGTCGGCGGCATCATTGCTTTCGGCTTCGTCGGCATCTTTATCGGGCCGACACTGCTCGCGCTGTCGTGGCGGCTGTGGCGCACGTTCATCGAGCAGGATGCCGCCGAACCGATTCCGACGACGACCGAACAAGGAGCGAAAGATGGCCCTGGTTCCGCTGCTCAGTGACGATGATGCCGACCCGCGGGCGCGCGCGGTGTTCGACGAGATCCGCGCCACGCGGCACACGGATTACATCAACAACATCTGGCGCGCCCTGGCTAACGATCCGGCACAGCTGCAAGCGACCTGGGCACAAGTCAAGCGCGTGATGGCGCCGGGCGCGCTTGATGCGCTGACCAAGGAACTCATCTACATCGCGGTGTCGGCGGCGAATAATTGCAGCTACTGCCTGCACACGCACACGGCGGCGGCACGAATGAAGGGCATGAGCGAGCCGATGTTCAACGAATTGATGCAGGTCGTGTATCTGGCATCGCAAACCAATCGAATCGCGATCGGGCTGCAGGTCGAGACCGATGCGCGCTATACACAGCCGCCGTCAGCGACCTGATGGGCCAGGCCGTTCAGCGCGCCGCGCGCAACAGGCGCTCCGGGTTGTAACCCGCGGCGCGGATCAGCGGAAACAGCGCCTCCAGTTCACCGTCGCCCAGCGTCGGCGTGCGCGCCAGAACCCACAAGAACGTGCGGCTCGGCTCGCCGACAATTGCCACCCGGTACTCGGGCGACAGATACAGTACCCAGTAGTCGCCGCGGCCGATGCCGGTCCAGCGCAGCCACGCCGGCAAGAAGCTGACCTTTAGCTGCGCATTGGTCCGCGGATCGACCTCGGCTACCCCGCGAACCGACATTTCCGAACCGTCCGCGCGCTGGCAGCGGTTGTGCACCTCGAGGCGCCCGTCACCGAGCGGCAGGTAGTCGGCGGTGGTGTCTCGTGCGCAATCGCGCTGGAAGCGATTGGGATAGCGCGCGATCTCATGCCACCGGCCGGCGTAGCGGCCGAGGTCGACCGCTGCGACCGTGGCCAGCGGCGCCCGCCTCTCGTCCGGCGCCGAACACGCAGCGATGAGCAGGACGGCCGATATGGCGAGCGGCGCAGCCTTCATCACAACCTCATTTCGACCACGTGTCGCTGCTCGGACAGCCCCGGCACATTCAGCTCGACGACGGTCGCGTGCACATCCGCCGGCAGCCGGGCGATTTCCTCGCCAGGAATCCGCCCCTTCATCGCCAGCCAGACACCGTCAGCCGCGACCAGATGGCGCGTCCAGCCCACGAACTGCGCCAGCGTTGCCAGCGCGCGCGAGACGATGACGTCGAACGCAGGTGACTGCAGCGCCTCGACGCGCCCGTGCACGACCTCCACGTTGTCGAGCTTCAGTTCCAGGCGGGCCTGCGTCAGAAAGGCGCACTTCTTCTGCACGGCATCGATCAGGGTCACCTGCGTCCGCGGCGCGGCGATCGCCAGCACGATGCCGGGCAATCCGCCGCCGCTTCCGACGTCGAGCGTCCGCACCGGACGGCCGCCGGTGATCCGTGCGAATTCAGGAACCAGCGCCAGCGAATCGAGCAAATGATGCGTCAGCAGTTGCTCATCGCTGCGAATCGCGGTGAGGTTATGCACCGCGCTCCAGCGCTTCAACAGTCTTGTGTAAAAGGCGAGCCGCTCACGCTGCCGGTCGTCGAGCACCAGTCCGAGTTCGGCGGCGCCGGATCCGATGGCGGCAGCGAGGGACTCAGGCGGCAAGCTGATCCGGCGTTCCCGGCCCCTTCAACCTGAAGCGGCGCTTCAGGTGAACCAGCAGCAGCGAGATCGCCGCCGGCGTCACGCCTGAAATCCGCGCCGCCTGCCCGACTGTCTCCGGGCGCACCGCCGCCAGCTTCTGCCTGACCTCGATCGACAGCCCGGCCACTTCGGCGTAGTCGAGGCCGGCCGGGATCCGCGTCGATTCGTGCGCCTCATGTCGCGCGACTTCGTCCTGCTGGCGCGCGATGTACCCCGCGTACTTGGTCGCGATCTCGACCTGCTCGGCCACCTGCGGGTCGTCAGCGCCGTCGACCGGCAAACCGACCAACTGTTGGTCAGCACCCACTAACGTCAGCAGTCTTTGGTAAGAAACACCGGGGCGCTTCAGCAAAGCTGACAGTGTGTGCTCACGTTCCAGTGGTCGCCCGAGCACCCGCTCCGCCTCGGCCGTGGTAACGAGCTTCGGATTCACCCAGGTCGACTTGAGCCGCTGCAACTCTCGCCCCAACGCATCGCGCTTGCGGCAAAAGGCCTCCCAGCGTCGATCGTCGACGCAGCCCAGTTCGCGACCGATCTCGGTCAGCCGCAAATCAGCATTGTCCTCACGCAGGCTCAAGCGGTATTCGGCACGGCTGGTGAACATCCGATAAGGCTCGGCCACGCCGCGTGTGATCAGGTCGTCGACCAGGACACCGATGTAGGCCTGGTCACGGCGCGGAGTCCACAATTCACGGCCCTGCACCTGTAATGCGGCATTGATACCGGCGAGCAGCCCCTGGGCGGCCGCCTCCTCGTAGCCGGTCGTGCCGTTGATCTGGCCAGCGAAGAACAGTCCCGTGATCGCCTTCGTCTCCAGCGAGCACTTCAGGCCGCGCGGATCGAAATAGTCGTACTCGATCGCATAGCCCGGCCGCAGGATGTGCGCGTTTTCCAGACCGCGCATCGACCGGACGATTTCGATTTGCACATCGAACGGCAGGCTGGTCGAAATTCCGTTCGGGTAGATCTCGTGGGTGCCAAGGCCTTCGGGCTCGAGAAAGATCTGATGGCTCTCTTTGGAGGCAAAACGATGGATCTTGTCTTCGATCGACGGGCAGTAGCGCGGCCCCACGCCCTCGATCACACCCGAGTACATCGGCGACCGGTCGAGATTGGCGCGGATGACGTCGTGCGTGCGGCGGTTCGTGTGCGTGATCCAGCACGAGACCTGGCCCGGATGCTGGTCGACTGAGCCGAGAAACGAGAAAACGGGCACCGGATCGAGGTCGCCCGGTTGCTCCTCGCAGCGCCCGAAGTCGATCGTCCGGCCGTCAAGGCGTGGCGGCGTCCCGGTCTTCAGCCTGCCCTGCGGCAGTTTCAATTCGCGCAGGCGGGCGCCCAACGATATTGACGGCGGATCACCGGCGCGCCCGGCGGCATAGTTCTGCAGTCCGATGTGGATCAGGCCGTTCAGGAAGGTACCGGCCGTCAGCACGATCGCACGGCCACGAAAACGCACCCCCGACTGCGTGACCACGCCTACAACGCGATCTGCCTCGAGTTCAAGGTCGTCGGCGGCCTGCTGAAAAAGCAGCAGATTTGGCTGATTCTCCAGACGCCTGCGGATAGCCTGCCGATAAAGCACGCGGTCGGCCTGCGCCCGCGTCGCACGAACGGCCGGTCCTTTCGAACTGTTCAGGATCCGGAACTGGATGCCGGCCTCGTCGGTCGCCGCCGCCATCGCCCCGCCCAGCGCATCGACCTCCTTGACCAGGTGACCCTTGCCGATGCCGCCGATGGACGGGTTGCAGGACATCTGCCCGAGCGTCTCGATGCTGTGCGTGAGCAGCAACGTCGAGGCGCCCATTCGCGCGGCAGCCAGTGCCGCCTCGGTGCCGGCGTGTCCGCCGCCGATCACGATGACGTCGAAATGTACGGGGTGAAGCATCGATGAGACCGCCTGCCGCGCCTGCGGTAAGCGCACGATTATATGAAGCGGGACCCGCTCGGAGTCGGACGCTGCCCGCGAGCGTTGGACCGGGCGTGTTTCACGTGAAACGCAGCTTGCACCGTTTCACGTGAAACAAGTTCAGCCGAATCGCAACCGCGGTGCCTTGAAAAGTGACGGCTACTGATACTTCGGCGCCGAAGCCAAGCCGCCGATACGCACCTGCGCGCTGGCCACGCCGCGCGGCGAAGCCACCTCCGAGCGAACCGACCCGGAGAGCTCCAGTTGGCGATCGACGTTCAAGGCGCCGGAAACACGAAGGCCGCCCGCCTTGCCCGAAATGCCGCGAATCGCCAAACCGTCGCGGCTGCCGAAGAGCTCGAAATCGAGGTCAGTCAGCCGCGTCGCGCCGCCGCTTCCACCCAGATCGC
>JBFGOX010000165.1:0-6330 GCA_041565015.1 Burkholderiaceae bacterium | reverse complement strand
GCCATTCTTCCTCGTGCACCTCGACCACCAGGTACGCCGGATGCGCATGGAGGTTTTCGACGCGGCTACAGGCAAGGCGTGGCATCGCATCAGCGACGATGAATACCTGGCGCGCAACAGCACGGCGACGAACTTCTTTGCTTTCGGGTGGGACGGCACGACCTCAGCCGGCAAGAAGACCTATACGGTTCCAAATGGCCAATACGTCGTGAAGGTCTCGGTGCTGAAAGCACTCGGCGATCAGACGAATCCCGCGCACTGGGAAACCTGGACCTCGCCGGTCATCACGATCGCGCGGCCGTAACGGCGACGGATGGTGGTCAAGCCCCGCCGAGCAATCGGCGGGGCTTTTTTTCGCACGCCACCGCCGCATCGGGGGACGCCCGATTGCGGGTCGCCTTGCAGCCTCGACATTGACACACTGCAATTCGAGGCACACCGGGGCCGATTAAGCTTGGCTGTGACCTAGCTATCCGCTGCGCTGCATCGTGGAACGCTCAGCGGATGTTTTCTGGAGGCCTTCAGCCATGAACAGCATCACCGAAATGCTCGGCGCCGATGCCGAAAAACTTCTCGGCTTCTCGTCGCCAAAGATCCCGAAGTCGAACCTGCACCTGCCCGGCCCGGACTTCGTCGACCGCGTCGCTTCGCTGACCGACCGCCGGCCGACCGTGCTGCGCAACCTGCAGTCGATCTTCAACTCGGGCCGGCTGGCCGGCACCGGCTACGTGTCGATCCTGCCGGTGGACCAGGGCATCGAGCACTCGGCCGGCGCCTCGTTCGCCCCGAACCCGCTGTTCTTCGACCCGGAAAACATCGTCAAGCTGGCCATCGACGGCGGCTGCAACGCAGTGGCCTCGACGCTCGGCGTGCTCGGCGCAGTTTCACGCAAGTACGCGCACAAGATCCCGTTCATCCTGAAGTTCAACCACAACGAGTTTCTCAGCTATCCGAACACCTACGACCAGTCGATGTTCGGCTCGGTCGAGCAGGCGTTCGAGATGGGCGCGGTGGCGGTCGGTGCAACGGTTTACTTCGGCTCGGCCGAATCACGGCGGCAGATCTGGGAGGTGTCGCAGGCCTTCCATCGCGCGCACGAGCTGGGCATGGTCACCATCCTGTGGTGCTACCTGCGCAACAGCGCCTTCAAGGCCGAAGGCGTCGACTATCACGTCGCCGCCGACATGACGAGCCAGGCCAATCATCTCGGCGTGACGATCGAGGCCGACATCATCAAGCAGAAGATGGCCGAAAATAACGGCGGCTTCGAGGCGGTGAAGTTCTCGAAGACGCACGCCAAGGTCTACAGCGACCTCTCCTCCGACCACCCGATCGACCTGTGCCGCTACCAGGTGGCGGGCTGCTACATGGGCCGGGCCGGGCTGATCAACTCCGGCGGCGAGAGCAAGGGCGCCGGCGATCTGGCCGCCGCGGTGCGCACGGCGGTGATCAACAAGCGCGCCGGCGGCACGGGACTGATCTCCGGCCGCAAGGCGTTCCAGAAACCGCTGAAAGACGGTGTGGCGCTGCTCAATGCGATCCAGGACGTCTACCTGTCGAAGGACGTGACGGTCGCCTAGCAATTGCCACCGAGTTCTCGCGCGCTAGATGCGTGCCGCGTTGGGGACCGGCGCGCAGCAACCCGGGGGCGACCGATTCGGGGACAACGAAATCCGGTATCTTCGCCTGATCCGCCGGCAAGCCGCCGGCGCCTTTCTTCACCACGGACGACGAGGAGACACCGCATGAGCGCAACGACCGTCTCATTGCAGGAGCAACCGAGGGGTACCTTCTCACGCTGGCTGCTGGCGGCTGCCCTTGCGGCGATGCTGCCGCTGGCCGCAGACGCAGCCGGCTGGCGCAATCACGCGCAGCCCTACACGTTCCTGTTCGGCAATCACTTCGACACCCATCAGCAGACCTTTCTGCAGAAGAACGGCAACCTGATGGGGTTTTTCTACATCAAGTTCACCGGCGCGGTGACCACCGAGGGCCTGCGCGTGGCTCGCCATGTCGACTGCGGTGCCGAGCCGGGGTGCATCGCCGGCTGGCAACTCAACGGCCGGCCGGCGATGGCGAAGTTTCTCTACCACGCGATGCCCGATCACCCGGTGTGGCTCGTCGCCCGGCACATGATCCCGCAGCCCGGCGCGTATACGCATTTCCATTGGCTTGGCGCGCACCCGGTGCCGCCCGATGACGTGATGAGGGACGGCTACCTGCTAGAGCTGAGGGCGCTCGATACCTTCTGCTTCGTGCATGGCGATCCGGCAGCTGAGAGCGGCAACTGCGCCGACTTCGGCGGCCTGCGCGTGGTGCCCGGCATCGATACCTCCACCCACACGAACATCGTCACCAGCGTTGAAGGCGACGGCGGCGGCCACTGAATCGCGTGTCTATGTGGCGCGCCGCGCCTCGATCGCCTTGCGGCTCCAGACGACGACATACTGGGCGCCCGAGGCGACGACGGTGGCCGATGTGATCCACAGGAACACGCGGAACCAGAGCCCTTCGTCGAAGTAGCCGGCACCGAAGGCGAGCACGCTGGCCAGGAAAAGGAACTCCAGCGCCGTGTTCACCTTCGACAGCCAGGTCGGCGCCATGTCGACGCGCCCGATCAGCAGGTGATAGGCCGCCGCACCGCTGACGATCAGCACATCGCGGCCGATCACGAGCAGCGCGAACCACCACGGCAGCCAGTTCTGCTGGGCCAGCAACAGCACGGCGGTGAGCATCGCCAGCTTGTCGGCGAGCGGATCGGCGATGGCGCCGAAGCGCGTGCGCAGGTTGAAGCGCCGCGCGATGACGCCGTCGGCGAGGTCGCTCAGACCGAGCGCGACGAACAGCCAGAACGCGCTTTCGTAGTCACGCGCGACCAGCAGCCACGCCAGCAGCGGAATCAACGCCGCGCGCAGCACCGTAATGGCGTTCGGCAGATGTTTCATTGGACTGAGGCTCGCGCTCGCGTGCCGGCAAGCCTAACCGATGAAGCGGCGCAACCCTTGATCCAACACGGCGGAGCGATGCCGCCGGCGCGCAAGCCGTCGCGTCGGCGCAAACGCGGGGCCGGATCAAGGTCGCTGCACACGATCGCCGGCAACAAGGGCCCGTGCCCGCGCCGGGGCCACGCGCGCGGGCGTCGACATCTTTCGACGCGACGCGCCGTCAGCCTGCGGGCTACAGCGCGTCGAAGGCCGCCGCGAGGCGCCGCCGCTGCGCCGCATCCGCAACCGGACCGTGCAGCGCACCCATGTTCTCGTCCATGTGCGCCGGATTGGTGGTGGCGGGTATCGCGCAGGTCACCGCCGGCTGCGCGAGGATCCATTTGAGGAACACCTGCGCCCAGTTGGCGCAGCCGATGTCGCGCGCCAGCGCCGGCAGCGGCCGCGCACCGACATGGTTGAACAGCAGTCCGCCGTCGAAGGGCCGGTTGATGATCACGGCCACGCCGCGGTCGGCCGCCAGTTCGACCAGGGGCTCGGCACTGCGGTCGGCGAGATTCAGCGTGATCTGCAGGAAATCGATCGGCTCGCGGCGCAGGATGCGCTCGATCTCGTCGTGTTTGCGGCCGTGCGAGGTCGTCACGCCGATATAGCGGAAGCGGCCCTCTTCCTGCCACGACCGCAACGTCTTCAGGTGGTCCCGCCAGTTCAGCAGGTTATGCACTTGCATGAGGTCGAAGCGGCGCGGCTCGGGGCCAAGCACGCGGCCGCCGGCGCCCTGGCCCCAAAGTCGCAGCGACTCGGCCATCTGCGCCGGGCCGACGCGGTCGAACGCCGTCCACACCTTGGTGGCGCTGAACAGCCGACCCGGGTAATCGACCTGCGGCAACAGGTCGCCGAGCACGGCCTCGGCGCGGCCGTACATCGGCGACGAATCGATCATGCCGCCGCCGGCGGCGAAGAAACGCGCGAGAACCTGCCGCCGGCGATTGCGCTCGAACGGCGAATCGCCGACGTCGAAGGTCAACCAGGTGCCCATGCCAACGGCGCTGATGCGCTCGCCGCTGCGTGGAATCTGCCGCCGCAGCGGCTGGTCGACGGCGGCTCGCGCGACCCACGCCGGCAACACACCGGCGGCGGCAAGCGCCGGCACCGACTGCACGAAAACACGCCGCTTCATCTACGGAATGACCCCGGGGCCGCGGCGGAAGTTCACCGCCCGCGGCGCAAGTTGACCAGGCCAATGCCGGCGCCGACCAGCAGTGCCGCGATCGCAAAGGAGGCGCTGAGCCGTTCGCCGAGCAGCAGCACGCCGAAGGCTACGCCGAACAGCGGCGCGAGGACCGAGAACACCGACAGCCGCGTGGCGTAATAGCGTGTCAGCAGCCAGAACCAGGCGAGATAACTGGCAAATGCCACCACGACGCCCTGGAACAGCAGGCTGCCGACCACCAGTGCGTCGACGCGCAGCACGCCCGCTTCGCCGACCAGCCAGGCCATCGGCGGCAACAGCAGCGCCGAGACGGCCAGCTGGTACAGAAGCGTCTTCTCCGCTTTCACGCGGGCGAGGCGCGAACTGCGGATCAGCACCGTGGTGGCCGCCCACAGGACGGCGGCAATTACCCCGTACAGATCGCCGCGCAGCGTCGAGCGGCCGGCGGCGGTGAAGCCCTCTGCGAAGGCGACGAAAAGCCCCACGAACGCCAGCACGACGCCGGCCCACTGGATAAACGTCAGTCGCTCGCCGGGAACGACCAGCGCCAGTCCGAGCGCGGTCAGGATCGGCGCCAGATAGACGAACACGACCAGCCGCGAGGCGGTCGTGTGCGCCAGCCCGCTGTAGATGAAGACGAACTCGCCGCCAAACAGCACGCCGGCGGCAACGCCGACGGCCAGCGTGCCGTCGCGGTCGAACAGTGCGATGCGACGGTATCGTGCCCAGGCCAGCAGAAGCAGCGCCGCGAGCGCGGAGCGAATCGATGCCTGCGCCAGCGGCGTCACCGACGGCAGCGCCACCTTGATCGCCACCTGCTGCAGCCCCCACAGCATCGTGCAGATCAGCATCGTCCCGTAGGCGAGCGGATCGAGGCTGCGGCGATCGTCGTGCATGGCGCCGGCGAGGATACGCGGGCATCGGCCTGTCGCAGGCGACGTGCACGGCGGCGCCGGACCCGCCGCCCGCCTGCGGGTCGACTACTTGCTGAGCCCGGTGCGAAGCAGCCAGTGCATGAACGCCGGGCCCGCATCGCCGAGCGCAATGTAGTGCCGGTAGACCTTGACGGCGAACTGCCCCGGCGCCATCAGGTAATACAGTGACGAGATTTCGTCGGCGGAGCGGTAGGGCTCGAGTCCGGGGAAACGCGACAGGACCATTTCGCGCAAGCCCGGCTCCATTGTCACCAGCTGCACCACGGCGGCGACGTATTCGCTGGCCGTGAAGCGGCGTACGCCGCGCGCGAAGTGCTGCTCGGCCACCGCGTGGGCAATCTCGTGGCTGATGTAGCTTTCCCACAGGGCCGGACTCATCGGCATGTCGAAGGCGCTGCGCAGGCGCACCGCGTCCGCGACGTTCGCCAGCCGCAGGATCTGGATCTCGTTGCGCCCGATGTCGAAGTGCCCAATTTCACTGCCCCGGTACTGCGCCGGCGCATCCTCCAGCGGCCGGATCGTCAGTCCATCGCGGTAGACGAACCCAAGCCCGCGCAGGAAGCCAACCGCAGCCTCCGCAGCGACGCAGACCCGCTCACGCTCCGCCGCGGTCCACTGCGGCACGTGAATCCCGGATCGCGTACAGCGCGCCCCGTCTGGGACTGCGGCGCTGACGGTCGCCACGCTGCCAAGCCAGGCGCAAATGGCGATCAGGCACCACCATCCGGCAGACTTCTTGTTGTTCATCGGTCTTTGTTCCTGCAGCCAGGTCGCGCCGACTGCTCCAGCCAACCTAACTGTCACCATCAACCTACGCTCGCGTCGTGCGCCGAGGACGACTACCGTCAATGAATGCGCATCGTCGGGCGCGCTCTTGTCGCGCGAACAGGTGAGATATCGAACATGAGTGCTTCTACGGACGACGAAGCCGGCATCACGTTTCCGCGCAGCGATGGCGGCCAGCGCAGCACCGCGGCATTCGGCCGCAACGTCTTCGCCGCGGCGCTCGACCCGGTGGCGGCGCAAGACGCCGCGGCGATCCGCGCCGAGCGCCGCTGGCGCACGCGCTATCCGCAGCACGTGCGCCGGCTGGTGATCGCCGCCGCCCACGACGGAGAGGCCGCGCTGGCGATCGCGCGCGCCGGCCTCGCCGCGATCGCGGGCACGATGCGCTTCGCGCGCGACGGCGGCGAAACGAGCATCGCCGAGGCGATGGCGGCGCCGCGGCCGGGGTATCTGC
>JBFGOX010000164.1:0-6331 GCA_041565015.1 Burkholderiaceae bacterium | reverse complement strand
TAGCGCCCGCGCCCGCGCCCGCGCCTCGGTGACATCGGCGCACATCAGCACGTACTGCCCGTCGGCGCCGCCCTCGTCGGCGAGCGGCTGGCCTTCCACGTCGAGGACGACGTCCGCACCGCGGTCGATGCGGGCGACACAGTCGATGCGGCAAGGTTTGCCGCCGGCGATCGCATCGCCGAGCGCCGTTAGTGCCTTCGGGTCGGCCAGCGTCAGTCCCAGCGCCTCGTCCGGCCTGCAGCCCTGCAGCGCCTCGAGCCTTGCGCCTCGCCGGCGCAGCACCGACTCGTTCACCCACTCGACGCAGCCGCGGCGATCAAGCAGCAGGAACATCTTGTCGCTGCGTTCGGCAACCAGCGCAAGCCGGCGCACCAGCGTCTGGCTGGCGGCCAACGCCTCCTGGGCGAGACGTCTCTCGGCGAGCCGCGACAGTTCGTCCGCGATCGTTTCGAGCAGTTCGTCGATCTCCTGACTCGACTCGACCGGGTCATCGCAGAAGAATTCAATGAAGGCAACTGCCTGCCCGGAAGCCATGACCGGAATGGCGAACGCGCTGCGCAGGCCACAGGCACGCGCTGCCGGCAAACGGTTCCAGCCCTGCAGCCGGTCGATGTCGCTGATCCAATACGGTGCGCCGGTCAGAAAAGTCCGCCCGATCAAGTTGCGTACGGTCGGCGTCACCCGGCGCGAGGCGGAGGCCTCGATGAATGCCGCGAATCGTGCTTCGTCGCGGACTGTCCACTGAGCCGAGCGCAACGTCCGCGGCGGCGATCGGTCCGCTTCGAGCAGCACAAAGCGTCCGATCGGCCAGCCGAAGAACGCACCAATTTCCTGTAGTACGGCGCGTAGTGTCGTCTCGATATCGGTGCTTTCGGCACCCGCGGCCGCTACGCCGCGCAGCAGACGCATCATCGCGTACTGGCGCTGCAGTTCGAAGCCATGCTGCAACTCGCTCGCGTGCGCCTGCTTGAGTCGTTCGGAGTGAATCAGCAGCGCCGAAGTCATCGCATCGAACGAGGCCCTCAGGGTCTCGATCTCGCCTTGTCGCGGCGGGATCTGGCCGCCCGAAAAACGCTGCGAAAGTTCGCGCGCGCGCTCGGTCAGGTCGCGCAGTGGCTGACCCAGCCTTCGCGAGAGATAGGCAGCCGCGGCCATTGAAAGCGCGAGGATCAGAATGGCGCCGGCCAGCGCGAGCCCGCGCAGGCGATCGAGGACTTGCGCCTGAGGTGCCTCGGAAGCGTGCACGAGCACGCGTATCGGCTGATCCCCGGCGCGGATTGACCTCACAAACAGCCCGATACCGCTGCCCCCATCGAACTGATGCGGCTCCGTGGCCGTTCGCGGCATTGTGATCGTGCGCAGCTGATCGGCAACGGCGAGTTCAGGCAGTGTCGAGACGAGCAGTCGATCGTCGAGCAGTAGCGAAACATGGAAATCGCTGGCGCCGGCCAGGTTGCGCAGCAGACCGGGGCTCAAACGACGTTCGGCCGTCGACTTGCCCACCGATTCGCCGAACGACTCGACCGGCACGGTCGCAGTCATCCAGACCCCGTCGGCGCGGGCCTCGAGTCCGCTGCCTTTGCGCTGCGCGTGCTCGGCGGCGCGATGGTCGGTCAGCGACCCGGAAAACGCCGCCAGCCGACCGTGCACATCGCGTACTTCGAGGGCGTCGATCCCTCTTTGCGAACGTTCGCGCGCTGCGAGCGCATCCACCTCGGTACCCGCGGAGTCGTCACGCACGGCACGAACAACAGGCGGATACGCGGCCAGCGCCGAGGCCGCCGCGCGCAGCTGTCGCAGTTCGACGGCGAGCGAAAGCTCGATTTCAGCGGCCACACGCGCGACGCGTTGCCGCTGTTCGAATTCGAGCACTTCGGCCACGCCGCCGACACTGATTGCGTAGCCGACCGCCGCGGTGACGATCGCCATCACCGCCATCGCGGCAAACAGCACACCGGCAATCGAGCGCGGCAGGCGCAGCCCGGCAACGCGCGCAAGCGGCGACCACGACGACGATGAAGCAGGTTCAGCCATGCGAGCGCCCAGCAATATGCAATGCAGCCGGCAACGACGCAGAACCGGCCCCCTAATCTGATGTCGGCAGCAACCGACGCGGCTTGACCGGCCGGCAGGGGCGGAAAAGCGCCGCCGGGCCGCCCTACTTCGATCAATTCCGTGTACGAACCGGCATCGGCCTTGACGCAAGCCTGCCAGCGTGGGCGGCGCACGCAATCGTGCTCTGCGCCTCGGCTGATCGGACGACGCCGCAAGGTGTCGTGCGGCGGCGACCCGCTCTGCCGCTCAGGCTAGCCGATCCGCCAGCACTCCCCGCATTTGCGGCAGCGGACGCGCAGCCAATGGGGACGGCCGGCCTCGGGCGGGTCATCGGCGCTTGACGGCTCACCGGCCAGCACCTCGAACTTGCCCCAGGCCTTGCACTGCGGACACCCCGCCGCTTCGGCGAAGAGTTCGGCGCGGGCGAGCAGCACCGTGAAGCGCTGCCAGGCCACCCACACCAGCATGCCCGCCATCGCCGCACCGCCGACCGTCGCCAGGTAGTACACCGGCGAGCCGCGCAGGAAATCCATCGCCTCGTACCCAGCCAGCAACAGGATCAGCGCCAGGAACGCGGTCACCAGATAGGCGTGGCTTTCGATCAGCTGTCTTTCATACCAGCGGCGGAAACCGCGCCGGCGAATCTCGACCCCGATCTCGGCTGCGGTCATCCGTTCAGGCCTCGTCCGCTGACCGCGCCGCCGCGATCTGCACGGCCGGCGGCGCGAGTTCCAGTCGCGTGATGACGAGCGGCCCGAGTTGCTCGATGCGCAAACGTGCCCCCCGGTGTGGCAGCAGTGCCTTTGCCAGCCGCAGCCCGGAAACGCCGGCAGGAATGCGCGCCAGGTCGAAGGCTTCCTTCAAGCGGCCCGGCTGCTCGATGCGTAGCTCGATGCGCTCGCCTCGCGCCACCATCCGCGCCACGACGCGCTGATCGCCCTTGCCGCGATGCCGGATTGCATTGCCGCCCAGTTCATTGATGACCAGCGCCATTGGTACGGCCTCGCCCTCCGCAAGCAGCCATCGTGACAGGACGTGCCCCGGCGGCTCGACCTGCACGATCGCGTTGTACAGCCCAGCGAGACTGGAGAAGATGCTCTGAACCAGCGCCACCAGCGGCACCCCGCCAGTTTCGTTCGGCTGCATGCCGTACACCAGCCCGATCGCGTGGATCTGGGAGGCAGCCTCCGTAAGGGGGTCCGCAAGTTCCGGCCGAGCGAATGACTGCTGGCTCAGCAGGCCGGCGATGCCCTGCAGGTTCTTCCTCAGCCGCTGGCGGATTTCGTGCATCACCAGGTCGTGCGACTTCAGCGCCGCAGCGATGCGTTGGCTCTGCTGCGCCTCGCGCTCGGTCGCGTCCTCGACCATGCCGAAAATGCGCAGATCGCCTCCCGGCGTGCGCACGGGCGTCATGCGCAGCGTGATGATGCGCGGTCCGAGCGTCGGATGATCGATGCGCACCGTCATCTCGGTCCGGCGCAGCCGTGCCAATCGGGCGAGAACGAACGGCAAGCGGCGCGCCAGCTGCGGTCTTTCCTGTGCCTGCACGCGCTCGAGCGCCAGTCGAGGGTCCTCCTGCAGCCGCGCCGCCGGGATGCCGAGCAACGCTTCGCAGCGCGGGCTGGCGTAGGTGAGCGTGGCCAGATTGCGATCGGCGATGAACACGAAGGCGTCGATGTGTCCGGCCAGCTCGCGGAAGTGCGCTTCGGTGTCGTGCAGCGCTTTCTCGGTTCGCACCGTGTCGGACAGGTCGTCGACGATCGACATCAGGTAACGCGGCCGTGGCAGCTGGCGACTGTCCGACGACGGTTCAAAGACCGGTAGTACGCGCTGGTGCACAGTCAGCGGCCGACCATCGACCGACTGGCTTTGGGCGCGCGGCTGATCGATCAACTGCCCGCTCTCAAGCGCCTGCGCATCAATGGCGGCGAGTTCGTCGGCCAGCGCGCGCGGATAAAGCTGGTGCCACGTGCGGCCGATCACCGCCTCTCGCGGCCGGCCCAGCATCGCCTCGCCGGCGCGATTGATGCTGACGAAACGCCTATCGTGGGCATCGCGCACAGCGATCGACACCGGCAGGCTTTCGATGACCAGATCCAGATAAGTGCGCATCCGTTGCACTTCCTGCTCGCTGCGCTTGCGCTCGTCGATGTTGAGGACGGTGACGATCTGGCCTGCGCTGGGTCTTTGCGCGTCGATCGCCCGCATCGACACCAGCGCCCAGAAGGACGAACCGTCCGCGCCATGCATGCGTACTTCGGCTGGCGGTGCGCTGGCCGGTCCGCCGGCGTCGAGCCACGACGGCACCGGGTCATCCGCCGACAGTTCGACCAGGGCCGCGAAAGGCCGGCCCACCGGTCCGTGGCTGCCACCGAACATCGCCACTGCCTGCGCATTGCAGCGGATGACGCGGCCATCGGCCAGGTGAAGCAACGCGACTTCGGTCGAGTCGAACACGAGGTTCAGTTCGAGCAGCGAACGGGCCAGCACCTCGCGACTCTCGCGCTGGTTGCTAATGTCCTGAAACGTGTAAATCGCGTCGGTCGCGGCCGGGTCTGCCGAGGCGGCGTCCACCGCGCGCGCCTGTACCTGGCACCAGATCGTCCGGCCATCGGCACGCCGCAACACGGTCTCGACGCCCGTCGTCAGCCCGGGCACGACTTCCGGCAGCGGGCCCGGCTGCACCTCGCCCGCGTCGTCGCCCGCCCTGACCAGATTGGCCAGCGGCAGGCCGACGACAGCCGCTTCCGAATAACCGAACAGCCGCGCGAATTCTCCGTTGGCACGAACCACCCTGCCGTCGCGCACCTGGGCGACTGCCGCGGCCATCGTTTCCAGCAGCGTGTGCTGCTGCGCCACGGCCGATTCGAGTTGCAGCGCCGTGCGCTTGCGATCGGTGTAGTCCTCGTGGACCAGCAGATAGCGACGGCTGCGCTCGGCCCGCCAACCGCGAACGACCAATCGCGCCCATACCGACTGGCCATCTGCATGAACGATCTGCACGTCCGCATTCGCCGGATGCAGAGCCTCTGCGGCCAGATCGCGGCGCAGCCGCTGCGCGACCGCCGCATCGGCGGGCGCGAGCAGGCTCGCCACCTCGACGCCGACCAGATCGATCAGCGCCCGGTCAAGCAGGCGACTGGCCGCGCGATTCGCCTGCAGCACGCGCAGGTTTTCATCGAGCAGCAACAGTGCCACCGGGCTCTCGTCAAACAGCGAGCGGAAGCGCTCGGCGCTTTCGAGCAGCGCCAGTTCGGCGCGCTTGCGCTCGCTGATGTCGCGCACCAGCAGGAAAATGGTTTCGCGTTGTGCATGCTCCGCACGCTGCGCGATCACTTCGACGGTCAGCGCGCCGCCGCGGCCGCGACTGACGTAGCGCGTTTCGCGGCGCTGCGCACCGTGCAGACGCAGTCGTTCGACCAGTCCCGACCATTCGCCAGCCGTCAGTTCATTGTCGATCTGCAGCAGCGAGGTGGTGCCGAAATCTTCGCGCGCCAGGCCGAGCAGCCGCAGCGCACTGTCATTGGCGTCGAGCAGCGTGCCGTCGGTCGCAATCTCCAGCACCAGTTCGCCGACATGTTCGAGCGCGCCGCGCAGCGCCAGCAGCGAAGTCTCGGCAAAGCGGTTCGGATCGAGACGTTCGACCAGCACGAGGACGCCGTCGAAGTTGCCCCGCGCATCGAAGATCGGTGTTCGCCGCTCGCGCACCCAGACCGGCGGCGTCGACGGCAGCTCGTAATCGTGCTGCTCGGTGCCGCGCGTGTCGCCGGTTCTCATCGCCGCGTATCCGGCCATCACCTGCGGCTGCGCAGACAGATCGAATATCTCGTCTGGCCGCTGTCCGATCACCTGCTCGGCACCCAGGCCCGTCAACTGCTCGAGAAATCCATTGAAATGCCTCAGCCGCAGCTCGCGGTCAAGCAGGACGATTCCGACATTGACGGCCGCCAGCATCGCTTCGGCCAACGCGTCGGCGCCGCGTGAGGCGCGAACCGCACCGCGCGTGTAGGTCACGTCGCGCAGCAGCGCCGTGACGTGCCGCGAATCGGCTGCCCGCTCGAGCAGCAGCCTGACGTCGAAGTGGCGGCGACCGAGCGGGTGTTCAAAGCTGAACTTGAACCAGCGCTCCTCCTCCGTTTCGAGGACGTCCTGCAGCTGCCGCTGCCACAGCGCGGCATAGGGCGCAAAGCCGTCCGCCTCGTCGAGTCGACGGCCGAGCAAGGTGCGGCGGCCGATCAGCATCGCGCGCTCGAACGCCGCATTGGTGTAGACAACG
>JBFGOX010000163.1:0-6343 GCA_041565015.1 Burkholderiaceae bacterium | reverse complement strand
CGCTGCCGGATGAGCTCGCGGAGCGCATGGAAATGCCAGAGGACAAGGTGCGAAAAGTCCTCAAGATCGCGAAAGAACCAATTTCCATGGAGACACCGATTGGTGATGACGAGGATTCGCACCTCGGCGATTTCATCGAGGACACCACCACCGTGGCGCCGACCGATGCCGCGCAGTACTCGAGCCTTTCGGGCGTGACCAAGGACGTGCTCGATTCGCTGACACCGCGCGAAGCCAAGGTGCTGCGCATGCGCTTCGGCATCGAGATGTCGACCGATCACACGCTCGAGGAAGTCGGCAAGCAGTTCGACGTCACGCGCGAGCGCATTCGCCAGATCGAAGCCAAGGCGCTGCGCAAGCTGCGCCATCCCAGCCGCTCGGACAAGCTGAAGAGCTTTCTCGAGTAGGGTTGCCCAGGAACAAGGTGTCGGATTCAGCGCCCGGGCCTCTAGCTCATGCCTGGTTAGAGCAGCGGACTCATAATCCGTTGGTGCCGGGTTCGACTCCCGGGGGGCCCACCAGTATTGCGAGACGTCGCCGCGTCGGTGTGGCGCAGCGTCGTTAGCGAATGTCGGACTATCACGACTTCGATCATTTCGGGCTCGATCCGCGCATCGTCGCGGCGGTGAAGGCGATGGGCTACGCAACGCCCACGCCGATCCAGAGCAAGGCGATCCCGCTGGTGCTGGCCGGCCGCGACGTGATGGGCGCGGCGCAGACCGGCACCGGCAAGACGGCCGGTTTCGCGCTGCCGATCATCCATCGCCTGCTGCCGCAGGCGAATACCAGCATGTCGCCGGCGCGCCACCCGGTGCGCGCGCTAGTGCTGACGCCGACGCGCGAACTGGCCGATCAGGTGCACGAAAACGTCCGCAAGTACATCGCCGGCACGCCGCTGCGCTGCGCGACCGTCTACGGCGGCGTCGACATGGACCCGCAGACGCAGGCACTGCGCAGCGGCGTGGAGATCGTGGTCGCCACGCCGGGCCGCCTGCTCGATCACCTGGGCTCAAAGAACACGTCGCTGGCGCAGGTGCAGGTTGTCGTGCTTGACGAGGCGGATCGAATGCTCGACATGGGCTTCCTGCCCGATATTTCGCGCATCCTGAACCAGCTGCCGAAGCAGCGGCAGAGCCTGATGTTCTCGGCGACGTTTTCCGAGGAGATCAAAAAGCTGGCTGCCAACTTCCTGCACGATCCGGTGCTGGTCGAAGTCGCGCGTCGCAACGCCACTGCGGACACCGTTCAGCAGGAGCTCTATCGCGTGCACGAATCGGAAAAGACCGGCGCGCTGCTCGAGCTGCTGCGTAGCCGTGATCTGAAGCAGGTGCTGGTGTTCGTCAACACCAAGATCGGCTGCCGGCGTTTGGCGCGTGAGCTGCAGAAGCAGGGCATCAACGCCGATGCGATTCACGGCGACAAGTCGCAGGACGAGCGGATGAAGGCGCTCGAGAGCTTCAAGCAGGGCACGGTCGACGTGCTGGTCGCCACCGACGTGGCCGCGCGCGGGCTCGACATCGTCGAGCTGCCGGCGGTTATCAACTATGACGTGCCTTATGCGCCGGAAGACTATGTGCACCGGATCGGCCGCACCGGGCGCGCGGGTCTGTCGGGGCTGGCGATGACGATCGCCACCGGCGCCGAAGACCGCGCCGTGGCGGGAATCGAGCGGCTGATCAAGCGCAGCATCGAAGTGCAGCCGCTGGACTTGCCGCGGCCGTCGCGCCGCGAGCGCCACGATCGGCAGGAAGATCGCCGGCGCGATGCGTCCCGGGGCCGCGCGGAACCGGCTTCAGCGCGCAAAGGCCCGCCAGTGGACGAGTTCTTCACCAAACCGTACGAACCCGCGGAGACGGTGGCGGAGGCGGCAACGGCAGACAATGAGCCGTCGGCGACCAGTCGCAGTAAGAAACCGGCAAAGGTCGCCGCTTTGCTCGGCGGCAAGAAGCACTGAGGCGCTGCGCGCAACCGACGGTGTTCGCCGCGGATCGACCGCGGGTGGCCGCGGCGACGGCGTCCAGCCACAGGAGTTCGTTCAAACCGAAACGAAGGGGGCCATGAAACTGGCCCGCTGTGCCCGCCTGCGCATCGCGCACTCGCCCACGCCGGTCGAGCCGATGCCGCAGCTAACGAAGCTGCTCGGCGTTTCCGAGTCGGTCGCGCGCGAGGCGGCGGTGGCCGACGGCGAGTATGTCGGCGCCGGCTGCGGGGTGCCGATGCCGAGCATGATCGAAACGGACACGATGTTGGCCCGGGGTGAAGGCATCACGCTCGGACCCGTGTATCCGGGCAAGGCGATGGCCGGATTGATCGACCCGTTTCGCGGGGGGCAGTACAAGAAGGGGCAGTAGGTCGTCTTCCTGCACACCGGCAGCGCGGTCGGTTTCTGCGGCTGCCGGCACGCCTTCGGCAAACCGTCTGTCTGGCCGCGCCGCGGAAACCACGCGATGCCCGGCAGCATCGGCGGCCACAGGCCGCTGGCCACGGCGGACTTCCTAAGCAAGCCGCTCGAAGAAACGCCCGTCGCGGGCGAGGAAGAGCACATTCCGCTGCTGATCGCGTCGGACCCGCGCGCGCCGAGCCGGCCGGCGCCACGCTGCTGGCCATTGCAGGCAACACGGCGCACTATCGGTACGAGGATCCGGCGAATGACTGCCCGGTGCCGTTCGCCAGCTTCGTCGACGCGAGCTGAGCCGCGCTCGTCACGGTTCCGGCACGAGGCAGCGCGATCGGCATCTTAGCGACGCGGGCGACGCCGGTCGCACGTCTGTACGAGCAGCGGTTCGCTGAGTTCGGCTTTGCGCCGGTGCGGCCGGCCGAAGACGAAATGGCTGAGTCGATCCTGCGGTCGATCCGCCTGGTCAAGGATCGCCGCGCGCTCCGCGCCGGCGAAGTTCTGACTCGGGGCGTGCAGGCGCTGTTTGCCCGCGGCGCCGCGACGGTCATTCTCACCTGTACGGAAACGCCGGTCGCAGGCGATGCGATCGGCTCGCCGTTGCGCAGCCGCTGTGTCGACGCCAACCGGGCGCTGGCGAGAACCTAGGCCACGCGCTGGTCGAAGACCGCGGCACCGCAGGCGCCGTCAGGAGGCCTTGTCTAGCGCCTGATCGAGATCCCACAGGATGTCGTCGATCGACTCGATGCCGACCGACAGCCGGATCATGTCGGGCGATACGCCGGCCTTGCGCTGCTCTTCCTCGTTCAGTTGCCGGTGCGTGGTTGAAGCGGGGTGGATGACCAGCGACTTGGCATCGCCGATATTGGCCAGGTGCGAGAGGAACTGCACGCTGTCGATGAACTTCTCGCCTGCTGACGCGCCACCCTTGATGCCGAATGTCATGACGCCGGCCGCACCCGGCTCCCCATCGACCGGCCGCAGGTATCTCTGCGCCAGCGCGTAGTAGGGGCTCGAGTCGAGCCCCGGCCAGTTGACCCACGCCACTTGCGGGTGTTCGGACAGGCACTGCGCCACCCGACGCGCGTTCTGGCAGTGCCGTTCCATTCGCACGTGCAGCGTTTCGACTCCCTGCAGCAGCAGGAATGCGGACAGCGGCGACAAGGCGGCGCCGTTGATGCGCAGCACTTCCATTCGCGCCTTCATCGTGTAGGCGAAGTCGCCAAAGGTCTCCCAGAACTTCACGCCGTGGTAGCCCTTTGACGGCGCGACCATGTCGGGGAATTTGCCGTTGCCCCAGTCGAACCTGCCGGACTCGACGATCGCGCCGCCGAGCGTGGTGCCGTGACCGCCCAGGTACTTGGTCACCGAGTGCACGACGATGTCGGCGCCGAAGTCGAACGGGCGGCACAAGTAAGGCGAGGCCATCGTGTTGTCGACCATCAGCGGCACGCCGTGCGCGTGCGCGATCGCGGCGACCGGCTCGATGTCGAACACGTTGATCTTCGGATTGCCAAGCGTCTCGCCGTACAGCAGCTTGGTGTTGGCGCGCAGCGCTCGCCGGAAGTTCTCCGGTTCGTCGGGGTCGACGAAGGTGATCTCGATGCCGCGCTTGCGCAGCGTGACGTCGAACTGCGAATAGGTGCCGCCGTACAGCAGGCTGGAAGCGACGATGTGGTCACCCGGCGCCAGGATCGCCTCGATGGCGGTCAGCTGCGCGGCCATGCCGCTGGCCACGCACAAGCTGGCGCGGCCGTTTTCCAGCGCCGCGATGCGCTCTTCGAGCATCGCCACCGTCGGATTGCTGATCCGCGAATAGACGTTGCCGAAGGTCTGCAGGTTGAACAGGCTCGCCGCGTGGTCGGCGGAGTCGAAGACGTAACTGGTGGTCTGGTAGATGGGGGCCGCGCGGCTGCCGGTCACCGGATCCGGCAACTGGCCCGCGTGCAGACACAGAGTTTCGATGCCGAAGGGGTGGTCGCTCATCGCTGGTCCGTGATGGGTGATCGGGAGTCGAAGCGGCGCTCAGCCCGTCGGTGAGCGCCCTGTCGCCGGCCTAGTACGGCAGTTGCCTGGGTCTGCGTGCCGAGATCACGCGGGTATTGACGCCGGCCCAGTTCAGGCCGCCGAACAGGCGGCCGTGCTCGATTTTCACGCAGCGGTCCATCACGACATCCAGTCCGGCGGCACGGGCCTTCGCCGCCGCGTCGTCGTTGCGCACGCCCAGCTGCATCCAAAGGCATTTGGCGCCGGCCGCGATCGCCTCGTCGGCGATCGGACCGATGTCGTCGCTGCGGCGAAAGCAGTCGACAAGGTCGATGTCCTGCCCGTCCTGCGCGGCGGCCGTCACGCTCGGATAGCACTTCTGGCCGAGGACGTCCGCGTATTTCGGATTGACGGGGATCATCGTGTAACCGTGTTCGAGTAAATACTTGCCGACGAAAAAGCTCGGACGGTGCCACTCGGCCGAGATGCCGACCACCGCAATGCGCCGGCAGTGGCTCAGTATCCGGCGCAGGGTCGGCACATCGGTGTCATCGGCCATGAGAATCCTCCTCGCGGGGCATTATGCAGGCGCCCACCGCTCACGCCAGAGTTCGACGGCGCGCTGCTGGAAGCCGGCGACGGTGCGGGCGCCGAGTGCCGGGAAACCGAGGTGTTGCCAGGCGCGCTCCAGTTCGGCGGCCACGCTGTCCAGGTCCAGCGCCGCTGCGCCGGTCTGTTTTGAAAGCTTCTCGCCGCGGGCGTTCTTCACCACGGGCACGTGCAGGTAACGCGGCGTCGGCGCAGCGAGCGAGCGCTGCAGGAAGATCTGCCGCGGTGTGTTGTCGAGCAGGTCGGCGCCACGCACGACATCGGTAATTCCCTGCGCCGCGTCATCGACTACGACCGCGAGCTGATAGGCGCACAGGCCATCAGCGCGCCGGAGCACGAAGTCGCCGACCTCGGCGGCCAGATGCTGGCGCTGGCGCCCGCAGGCGCGGTCGACGAACGCAACCGCCTCATCGGTCACGCGCAGCCGCAGCGCCCGCGGCGCGCGGCCGCGGGTTCCGGCCCGGCAGGTGCCCGGATAGACGTCCGCCGCAAGCTGCCGCCGCTGCTGTTCGGCGGCGATCTCGCTGCGCGAGCAGGCGCAACCGTAAACCAGGCCGGCCGCCTCGAGACGCGCCAGCGCCTCCCGATACAGGTCGCTGCGGGAACTCTGCCAGACGATCGGCTCGTCGCTGACCAGGCCGAAGGCCGCCAGCGCCTCGATGATCTGCCGGGCGGCGCCGGCGACCTCGCGCGGGGGGTCCAGGTCCTCGATCCGCACGATCCATGTGCCGCCATGCGCCCTGGCATCGAGCCAACTGGCCAGCGCAGCCACCAGTGACCCCGCATGCAAGGGGCCGGTCGGCGAAGGCGCAAACCGGCCGCGGTAGGGCTCCGCACCACTCATCCGTTTGTATTTAGCGACTTACCGTTGATCCGGAGACAATACCGTGTTGTGACTACCGCAATTGCGCCATCCGCGCCGTGAGCCAGGACGAAATCCGACTGTCGTCGCAGCTGGTTCGACTGTCGATGCAGTCGGGTCGCCACACGTGGATCGGGAGTCTCCTGTTCGCGGTGCTGTTTTCGCTGATCTGGTGGCGTGAACAGCAGTCGGTCGGCGTCTTCTTCTGGTGCGCTGCGATTGGCCTGCTTCTGCTGGCGCGGGGATTTCTCTGTTCGCGAGTGCTGTCCCGCCGCGACGGTCCGCCGCCGATCGCAGACCTCGCCTACACCGCGCTTGCGGCTGCCGAAGGCTTCAGCTGGGCGCTGGGGCTCGTTCTTTTCCGCGTCGACGACCCGTTTACCTTTCTGGTGCAGTTCACGCTGTCGGTGGGCGTGCTCATCGGCCTGCTGTTGCCGTACGGCGCGATGGCGCGCAGCTGGCTGGCTGCGGCCGTGCCGCTGGCGGCGGCG
>JBFGOX010000162.1:0-6363 GCA_041565015.1 Burkholderiaceae bacterium | reverse complement strand
GCGAACAGGCGCATGCCGACGAATACCGCCATGCCGAGCATCATCGTGGCGACCATGCTGCGCGTAGCCAGCATCACCGCGACAGCGATGGCGCCGGCGACGAACTTCGGATTCGCCAGCGAAATCGCCCACGCGCCCTGATCGGTCAGAAGTTCCGGCGCGATCAGCGCCACCAGCGCGCAAACCGGGGCGAAACGTAGCGCATGCTGGACGCGCTCGGGCAACGGAAGGCGGTCGCCGAAGACGAGCATGATCGTTCGCGTAGCCAGCGTGACCAGCGTCATGCCGGCGATGGTGATCCAGATCGACAGCGACGTCATCGCTTGTCCCGCTCCAGCAGGATGTCGATCGTCACCGCGGCACCGATGCCGGCGACGACTGCGGCGACCAATCCAAGTTTCAGGGGGGCGCCGGCGGCCAGCACGGCGACGATGGCGGCCACCAGCGCGCCGGTCAGGACGGGCGGCGTCGTGATCATCGGCAAAACCAGCGCCACCAGCGCCAGGATCGCCACGAAGTCCAGTCCCCAGGCACCGGGAACGCTGCCGCCGAGCAGGATGCCGGCGATCGACGCGGCCTGCCACGCAACCCAGGTGCCGGAGCAGATGCCGATGTAAAACCACACCTGTTCGGTACTGCTGGCGGCCGACTTCGGCTGCTTCGCAAAGCGCGATACCGACAGCGCAAAGCCGATGTCGCCCGTCACGCAGCCGAGCGCCACGCGCTTCGCAACCGGCAGGTGGCGGAAGTAGGGATAAAGTCCTGCGGAAAAGATCACGAAGCGCAGGTTGACCACGGCGGTGGTCAGCAGCACGACCCAGATCGGCGCGTCGGCGGCGATCAGCGGCAACGCCGCCAGTTGCGCGCTGCCGGCAAACAGCAGCAGCGTCATGCCGAGCGCCTGCAGCTGCGTCAGCCCTGTCTTGACCATCGCTACGCCGGTCACCAGCCCCCAGGCCGCCAGCGCGATCAGGGCCGGTGCGACAACGCGCAGTCCGGCAAGGCAGGCATTGCGGCGCGCCTGCGCGACCTGCGGGTGGGCGCCGAACAGCGCGCGCTCGATCACCGCTTCAGCCGCCCGGCAGCGGCACCGCGCGTTGCGGCGCGCGCAGGTGCAGCCAGAGCAGGGCCAAAGTGGCCAGCACGATCGCCGGCAGCGAAAACAGGTTCAGGTCGGTCCAGCCGGTCGCCGACAGCAGCGCGCCGGAGGCGGCCGACGACGTGATCATGGTCAGGAACACAACCAGGTCGTTGATGCCCTGCACGCGCGCCTTTTCCGACGGCGCATACGTCGAGGTCAGCAGCGTCGTGGCGCCGGTGAACATGAAGTTCCAGCCCAGCCCGAGGGCAACCAGCGCGATCCAGAAATGCCAGTAGCTGATGCCGTCGTGCGCCACGGCGACGGTCACGAACATCAGCGCGCAGCCGGCGAGCATCACCCGCAGATGGCCGAATCGACGCAGCAGCGCGCCGGTGAAGAAGCCCGGGGCGAACATCGCGATCACGTGCCACTTGATGACGTCGGCCGCCTGCGGGTAGCCAAACCCGCAGACCTTCATCGCCAGCGGCGTGGCCGTCATCAGCAGGTTCATCGCGCCATAGCTGATCGCGCCGACGAGCACGGCGACGATGAACGCGGGCTGCGCGGCGATTCGCGCCAGCGGCCTTGCGGCGGCGCTGCCGACTTCGTGCGCCCGCTGCGGAATGTGCAGGCGGCTGGCCACCAGGCAAGCGGCAAGCGCAACGATGGCCAGGGCGAGGTAGGTGCCGGCAAAGGCCGTCGGCAGTGCCTCGCGCGTGAGCTTGCTCATTTCGGGTCCGAGGATGCCGCCGGCCAGCCCGCCGGCCAGCACCCAGGAGATCGCCCGCTCCTTCAGCGCCGGCGCGTAGGCATCGGCGACATCGGCGGCGGCGAAGCGCAGGTACTGCGCAAAGGCGTTGTACATGCCGACGACGAAGGTGCCGGCGCACAGCACGAGGAAGCTGCCGCCGAACACGCCGATCGCGGCGATCGTCGTGCCGACAAAACCCATCAGCTGACCGAACATGAAGCCGGCGCGGCGGCCGAAGCGGCCCATCGCCAGCGACGCCGGCAGCGTCGTCAGCGCCGAACCGATGATGTAGGTCGTCACCGGCAGCGTGGCCAGCACGGGATCAGGGGCCAGCGCCAGGCCGACCAGACCGTTGACCGCGATCAGCGTGACGTTGTTGACGTACAGCAGCGCCTGGCAAGCGACGAGCAGCAGGATTTGCCGGTGTGCGCGGGCGGTATCGGTGGGCACGGCGCAAATTGTACGAGCGCGCCCCATCCGCACGCGCAAAGCTAGAATCTGCGCTTCCAAGCCGGGAGCACAAGACATGTCGATGGCCGACCGCGACGGTTTCATCTGGTACGACGGAAAAATGGTGCCGTGGCGCGACGCGACCACCCACGTGCTCACGCACTCGCTGCACTACGGGTTGGCGGTGTTCGAAGGCGTGCGCGCCTACAAGACCGAAGTGGGCACGGCGATCTTCCGCCTGCTGGAGCACACCGATCGCCTGTTCAACTCGGCGAAGATCTTTCAGATGGATATTCCTTACACGCGCGAGCAGCTGAACGAGGCGCAGCGCGAAGTCGTGCGGGCCAACAAGCTCGAGTCCTGCTATCTGCGGCCGCTGGCGTTCTACGGCTCCGAGAAGATGGGCGTGTCGCCGAGAGGCGCCAAGGTCCATGTGTCGATCGCGGCCTGGCCGTGGGGCGCGTACCTGGGCGAAGAAGGCCTGCAGAAGGGCATCCGCGTGAAGACCTCGTCGTTCGCGCGCCACCACATCAACGTATCGATGGTGCGCTCGAAGACCGCCGGCCACTACGTCAACTCGATCCTCGCCAATCTCGAGGCGACCAACGAGGGCTACGATGAGGCGCTGCTGCTCGACACGCAGGGCTTCGTCGCCGAAGGCGCCGGCGAAAACCTGTTCGTCGTACGCGACGGCCAGATCTTCGAACCGGAGATGGTCTCCGGGCTCACCGGCATCACGCGGGCGTCGATCATCGAACTGGCGAAGGAACTCGGTCACACGGTGACCGCGAAGCCGATGACGCGCGACGACGTCTACCTGGCGGACGAGGCGTTCTTTACCGGCACGGCCGCCGAGGTCACGCCGATTCGCGAGCTCGACGGGCGCAGGATCGGCGAAGGCCGGCGCGGCCCGATCACGGAGAAGCTGCAGAGCCTGTTCTTCGACGTGGTCAACGGACGGGCGGAGAAATACCGCCGCTGGTTGACGAAGGTATGAAGACGATGACAGCCGATTTGCCGGTGGTCGAATTGTCGGCCAAGGATCTTCCCGCGTTCTGCCCGAATCCGCAGATGCCGGTGTGGAACCACCACCCGCGTGTGTTCCTCGAAATCGCCACCAAGGGCGAGGCGATGTGCCCGTATTGCGGCACGCGCTATCGGCTGAAGGCGGGCGAGAAGGTCAAGAGTCACTGAAGGGGGCAGGCGTGCCGAGGATGGCCAAGCCGCTGCTGTTCGCGTCGAGCGACGAGTGCGAGCAGGCTTTCTACGAGGCGCTCGAGAGCGCGGATGCCGACGCCGCCGTCGAGCTGTGGCTCGACGATGCCGACATCTGCTGCGTGCATCCGAACGGCCCGCGCCTGCTGGGCCACAGTGCGGTGACCGGATCCTGGCGCGCCATTCTCGCCAACGGGCCGCTGCGCATCCGTGCGGCGTCGAAGAAGACGCTCGAAACGCCGATGATCGCGCTGCATAACGTGGTCGAGGAAGTGCTCATCCAGCAGGGTCGGACGCAGAAGATCGTGCACGTCATCGCCACCAATGCCTACGTGAAGACGCCCGCCGGCTGGAAGATGGTGTTGCACCATGCGTCGTCGGCGCCGGAAGGGCAGGCGACCGAGGTCGAATCGCCGAACGGGCCGCTCCACTAGGCAGTCTGGATGTACGCGAGCCTGCGGCTCGCGCGTGCATCCAGACTGGAACTGCAAGTCGGGCGCGCCGCGATTGCCTGCATGCAAATTCTTCGCTCATGCCGTTGATCGAGTCGGACTACCGCGCGCCGCGCTGGCTGCCGGGCGCACACGTGCAGACGGTCGCGGCGGCAAGGCTGCTGACGGCACCGCGTGTCGAGTACCGGCGCGAGCGCTGGGACACGCCGGATGGCGACTTCATCGACGTCGATTTCGCGTTGCCGGAGCCGGAGTCAGAAGTCGCGCCGGTGCTGGTGCTTTTTCATGGGCTCGAAGGCTGCTCGCGTTCGCACTACGCATTGGCGATCACGCGCGCGGCGGCCGACCGCGGCTGGCGTGCGCTGGTGGCGCATTTCCGCGGCTGTTCGGGCGAACCGAACCGGCTGCCGCGTGCCTACCACTCGGGCGATTCGGACGAGGGCGACTGGATACTGCGCGCGGCGGCGCGCCGGTATCCCGATGCGCGTCTGCATGCGATCGGCGTTTCGCTCGGCGGCAACATGCTCGCCAAATGGCTGGGCGAACGCGGCACCGACGCGTCGTTCGTTACTGCCGCCGCGTCGATCGGCTCGCCGCTCGATCTGGCCGCCGGCGGCGCGGCGTTGTCGCGCGGCATCAACATGCTGTACACGAAGGTCTTCCTGGCCACGCTGAAGGACAAGGCTTTGGCCAAGATCGCGCAGTTCCCTGCTGTGGCCTCGGCCGAAGCCATTCGCGCCAGCCGCGATCTTTACGAATTCGACAATGCGTACACGGCGCCGGTGCACGGCTTCCGCGACACCGACGATTACTGGTCACGCGCGTCAGGCAAGCCCTGGCTGCCGGCGGTCGAGGTGCCGCACCTGGTGCTCAATGCCCGCAACGATCCGTTCGTGCCGGCATCCAGCCTGCCGCGGCCGCGCGACGTCTCGCGCCACGTGCATCTGGAGCAGCCGGAAGAAGGCGGCCACATCGGCTTCGCGCGCGGACCGTTTCCCGGCGACCTCGGCTACCTGCCGCAGAGGCTTTTCAGATTCTTCGATTCCGGCGTCTGACGCAGGCTAACCGCGCCCCACGAACGGCATGTTGGTGGCCATGATCGTCATCGTCTGCACGTTTGATTCGAGCGGCAACCCGGCCATGAAGACCACCGCCTGTGCGACATGCTCGACGTCCATCCGCGGCTCGACGGCGATGCGGCCGTCGGCCTGCGCCACGCCAGCCTTCATCCGCTCGGTCATTTCGGTGGCCGCATTGCCGATGTCGATCTGACCGCAGGCAATGTTGAAGGGGCGGCCGTCGAGCGACAAAGACTTGGTGAGCCCGCTGATCGCGTGCTTGGTCGATGTATACGGCGCCGAGTTCGGCCGCGGGGCGTGGGCGGAAATGGAGCCGTTGTTGATGATGCGGCCGCCTTGGGGCTGCTGCTGCTTCATGATTCGAACCGCCTGACGCGCGCACAGGAACGAACCGGTCAGGTTGATGTCGACCACCGCGCGCCATTGTTCGACGCTCAACTGGTCGATCGGCACCGCCGGTGCGCCGGTGCCGGCATTGTTGAACAGCAGGTCGACGCGGCCGAAGCGTTGCAGCGTCGCCTCGAACAACTGCTCGACCGATGTCGCGTCGGACACGTCGCAGCTGAAGACCAGCGTCTCGGCGCCGCCGGCTGCCGCCGCCGTCGCCTCCAGCGCATCCTGCCGTCGCCCGGCCAGCGCCACCGCGTAGCCGGCGCGGGCCAGCGCCACCGCCACCGCGCGGCCGATACCGGAGCCTGCGCCCGTCACCACGGCCACCTTGCGTGCTGCCTCGCCCATCGTCGTCTCCCCCTTGCTGTCCGTCGAGCCGCGAAGCTTATCGGCAAGCGCGCCCGCGCGCAGCCGCAACGGCTTCGGCTAACCTGCCCGACATGGATGCGGATGTGCTGGCGGCGATCGCCAAGTGGCCGGACGTCCCGGCCGTGTTCGGCTGGCTGCGCCTGACCGCGCGCGGCGAATGGCGCATCCGCGGCGAGCCGATCGGCAACGCCGCGATGCGCGAGTTCATCGGCCGCAACTACGCGGCCGACGAACAGGGCCGCTGGTTCTTCCAGAACGGCCCGCAGCGGGTCTACGTGACGCTCGACTGTGCGCCGTGGGTCTATCGCGTGCAGGCCGACGGCACGCTGAAAACGCATACGGGCCTTGCGCCGGCGCAATTGCGTGCGGTGGCGCTGGTCGACGGGGCGGTGTTCGTGCTGTTGACCGATCTGGGAGCCGGCAGCATCGACGATCGAGACACCGCACGTTTCCTCGGCGCGCTGGTCGACGTCAGCGGACGGCCGATCGGGGAGGCGGCGCTGGAACAGGCGCTGGCGAGCGGCCACGCCGTGTTCGTTTCTGCGGCTGGCTGCGGACTGGGCGACGAGCCGGTGC
>JBFGOX010000161.1:0-6381 GCA_041565015.1 Burkholderiaceae bacterium | reverse complement strand
GACGCCGATGACGCCGACATGCTGCGGCCGACCCGTGCGCGCCGCGTAGGAATCGGGCAGCGCAGTGAACTCGAACGCGGCAATGCGTTGCTGACTCTTACGCCAGCCGCGGACTTCGGCGCGCTGGTGGGCGTCGAGCACATAGCCGGCCTGCTCCCACGCCGCCGTTTCGCCGGTGATCGCGTTGATCCCATCGACGGACAGCACCGCCAGCACACGCCGGCCGCTGCGGTTGTGCACGGTGATCGAATACCGGTTGCCCGGCGTGCCTGCGATCCAGCGCTCGCCGCGGTGCCAATACACCGGCAATGTCTCCCCGGTCACGCGGTCGGTCACGGTGACATCGGCTAGCAAGGCGCGCGCGTCGGCGCCCGTGGCCAGCAACATCGCCGCCGCAGCGGCCAGAAGGGTTCGATTCAGCATGGGCTTGGCTCCAGGACGTCGATACGGATAAAGCCGTAAACGGTGGCCAATCGCGGACGGGGTTAGGCGCCGGGTCCATCTCGTGAAAAGAAGCGACGACTGCCGATTCCCGCTAGTCCGATCAACGGATCGGCAAGTACGAGGCCGTGGTCAAAGCTAGTGCTGCGCCGGAGACGCGCACCGTTGAACGGATCGGTGCACGCTACGGGCGCATCAACCGTTCGTTGTTGTGTCAAAGCTGCGCGCATGAACACCTGCACTCTTAAACTTGCCGCCGTGCAAAAAACCGCGCTCGTTCTGTTTTCCGGCGGCCAGGACTCGGCGACATGCCTGGCCTGGGCGTTGGCGCGCTTCGAACGCGTCGAAACGATCGGCTTTGATTACGCGCAGCGTCATGTGGTCGAGCTCGATGCGCGCGTGACCTTCCTGCAGGCGCTGCGCGAACGGTTTCCGCAATGGGGCGAAAAGCTGGGCCCCGATCACCGCGTCGACATGCGCGAGCTCGGCCAGCTGTCCGACACCGCGCTGACCCGCGAGGCCGAAATCCGCATGACGGCCAAAGGGCTGCCGAGCACCTTCGTGCCGGGGCGCAACCTGCTGTTCTTCACCTACGCTGCCGCCGTCGCCTACCGGCGCGAGATACCGGTGATGGTCGGCGGCATGTGCGAAACCGATTATTCGGGCTACCCGGACTGCCGCGACGATTCGCTCAAGGCACTGCAGGTCGCGCTGTCGCTCGGCATGGATCACCCGGTCACGATCGAAACGCCGCTGATGTGGCTCGACAAGGCCGCGACCTGGCAGCTCGCGCACGACCTCGGCGGCGAGCCGCTGGTGCAGCTGATTCGCGAGGAGACGCACAGCTGCTACCTCGGCGAACGCAGCAAGCTGTTCGACTGGGGGCGCGGCTGCGGACTGTGCCCGGCCTGCGGCCTGCGCGCCGCCGGCTGGGATGCGTGGCAGGAGTCGCGGGCGACCGCTGCGACGTGACGGCGCCGGCGCACGCGGAACCGAGCGATGCGCTTCGAGCACCTGGTTCAGATCAACGATCCGCTGCAGCCGCTGCTGACCGAAGTCAGCCGCGCACAACTGTGGCGCGGCCTGGTCCGGCGTGCCGAGCGGCCGACCGAATTCGTGCTCGGCCTGGCCGGCGCAACGATCGACAGTCGCACCGGCGACGGCGAGGCGCTGCAACTGGTCCGCACGCTGGACTTCGGCAGTTTCCACGTGCACGACCGCGTGCGGCTGACACCGGAATCAACGAGCGTTACCCACGTCGAACGCAGCGCCAACTACCCCGCCAGCCGCCTGACGATCCGCATCGAGGAGCCGGCGCCGGGCGACCTGTACCTGCGCTTCGTCTACGAATCAGCCGAGAGCGAGGGCGCGGGCGAGATCGACGAGTTGACGCGCGGGCTGCGTGAGCAGGCGTACAAGAGCGCCGACATCGACACCGTCTGGCGCATCCGCGAACTGGTCGAGCGCGGCGAACTCGGCTGAACCGCGCACGGCACGCGCCGCGTGGCGCGCTAGAGAAAGTCGGCCAGCGATACGCCGAGCCCGATCGTGTTCTGCCGCACGTTGTAGTCGATCAGGCTTTCGCCGTAGCCGGTGAAGGCCTGCACGTAGCCGCGGACGCGCCGGCCGAGCGGGAAGTTCCACCCGAGCTGCAGCGCGCCGCGTGACGATCGCGCGTTGAAGCGGGCCAGGGCGGAGAACGTGTGTTCGCCGTGGCGGTAAACGCCGACCACATCGCCGTAGCCCATGTAGCGCGTGATGTCGGGGTTGTCGTCGTCCGAATCGCGCTCGGGAATGCGCCACCATGGCCGCACGAGCAACGCGAAGTCGCCGCGCTCGACACCGAACTGCGCATAGACGCGATTCCAGCTGCGCGACAGCGGCTCGTCGCGGCCGTTGGACTGGTGGTTCAGGCCGATGACCAGCAGCCTCCAGCGCCATCCGAGCGCCTCCAGGCTCGGGTGCAGCGCCAGCATCAGCTCGGGTTCGTAGTCCGATTCGCGAAACGGTCTGGACTGGCTGCCCGTGTACAGCTGCCAGTGGCTCTGTTGCGTGAATCCGGCCCACACTGCGGCGCCGCCGAATTCGCTGAAGTCGGCCAGCTTGACCTTGAAGCTCAGCTGGAACTTCGACTCGACACCCTTCAGGTCGAGGTCGCCCGGCAATGATGGCTTCGAAGGCGAGGTCGGCAACCGGTTCGGCGCATCCGTGTAACGCGCCAGCAGGAAGTAGCTGGGCCTGTGCGCCCGCACGTCGAAGCGGCTGTCGCGGCCGCTGACGCCGATCGCCCAGCGCTCCTCGATCAACGAAGGCCCGGTTCGGGACGGCGGCTCGGCCAGCAGCGGCGACGGCCGCGGCCGGTCGGGCGGCGACGCCGTCATCGCGGCGTCGTAACAGGCCAGCCGCAAGGCGGTGTCCTCGATCGTCGCGCAGCGCTCGAGGTCGGCGAGACTGGCCGCCGACACTGCGCCCGGCAACGAGCCGCACGCCGTCAGGGCTATTGCGACGAGTCGATGGCGAGCCAAGAATTTCCGCACTGTCCGATTGTGCCAGCGTCGCCGGACCCGCCCGGTCACCGGCAGGGTCTTCACGGGTGTCGCGAAAACCCTACGGGGTAAAGCACTGGCGCGGCGCAGCGTTGACCCCACACAAGGCCAGCTTTGATGATGCGGCCAGACTGGCCGTTGGCGATCCGGCGACCGAACTGCCAAAGGCATCTGTCGGCTTGTCCAGATTTCTTCGACACCTCGAAAGGCCCATTCGATGAAAACGAGACTTCTTCCCGCCGCCGCCGCCGTTGCGGCCACTTTTTTTCCGCTGCTGCTGGCCGCCCCGGCGCACGCTACCAACGGCTATTTCTCGCACGGCTACGGCATCAAGGCCATCGGCATGGCGGGGGCGGGCATCGCTCTGCCGCAGGACGCGATCGCCGCGGCGATCAATCCGGCCGGCATGGCGATTCTCGGCAACCGCATCGACTTCGGCCTGAATTGGTTTCGCCCGACCCGCGAATCGCAACTCGTCGGCAGCCCGGCTCCGATCAACGGCACCTACAACGGCAATGAGACGGAGAACTTCTTCATTCCGGAGTTCGGCTACAACCAGATGCTGAACAGCACGATGTCGCTCGGCGTGTCCGTCTACGGCAACGGCGGCATGAACACCGACTACAAGACGGCGTTCCCGCTGTTCGGCACGACACGCCCCGGCGTGGACCTGTCGCAGCTGTTCATCGCGCCGACGTTCGGCTACAAGATCGCGCCCGACCACGCCGTTGGCGTATCGCTGAACCTCGCCTACCAGCGGTTCAAGGCGCACGGCCTGGAGAACTTCACGGCGCCGTCGGGACCGCAGCGGTTTTCTGCCTTCCCCGGCAACGTCACCGACCAGGGCTACGACGACTCGTACGGCTACGGCCTGCGCATCGGCTATGTCGGCCAGCTGGCGCCCAACTTCGCGCTCGGCGTGACGTACCAGACCGAGACCAAGATGTCCGATTTCGACACGTACAAGGGGCTGTTCGCCGAGGAAGGCGGCTTTGACAGCCCGGCCAACTACGGCATCGGCGTCGCGTTCAAACCGACCGCCGACCTGACGGTCGCCTTCGACGTGATCAGGATCGAGTACTCGAAGGTCAGGTCGGTCAACAACCCGCTGCTGCCCAACCTGTTCCAGGCGCCTCTCGGCACCGGCGGCGGCGCCGGCTTCGCGTGGCAGGATGTCACCGCCTACAAGCTGGGCGTGCAGTACGCGGTAAGCCCGCAGCTGACGGTGCGCGGCGGCTACAACCACGGCGAGCAGCCGATTCCCGCCAACGAGACCTTCTTCAACGTGCTCGCACCCGGCGTGGTCGAGGACCACTGGACGCTCGGCGCGACGTGGACGCTGGCCAACAAGTCCGAGATCAGTTTCGCCTTCATGTATGCGCCGACGGTCACGGTCACCGGCGTGAATTCGATCCCGGCACCGTTCGGTGGTGGCAACGTCAACCTGAGAATGAGGCAAATGTCGTTCGGCGTCGCCTACGGCTGGAGCTTCTAGGCAGCAACGGAAACAGGTGCGGGTTGCCCGATGGGCCGCCGGCATCGAGACGAAAAAGGGCAGGACTCGATCCTGCCCTTTTGTTTGGCCCCGCAGTCCTTCTTTCAGGCCTGCGTCGGCCGCAGATGGCTGAACCTGCGTTCGGCCCACTCCGCGCCGGCGAACATGACCGCCGCCATGGCCACCAGCGCCAGCACCATCGCGCCATAGGGAACGCCGAAAACCTGCGGCAGCGTGATTCGGCCAAGGATGTTGGCGTTGGCCCAGAGTTCGAGGCCGGAGAAAGCGACCGCGTACAGCAGCAGGCCGGTCACGAATCCGCCGAGGAACACGGCGCCGTCGCCGCTGCCGGTAGCCGTTGCGGCGACCGAAGTGCCGGGGCAGTAGCCGCCGATGATGAATCCGGCCCCGAGCAACAATCCGCCGGCGAGCTGCGCGCCGATGCTGGTCGGCGTCAGGTAAACGAGCGACAGGTCGAGCCAGCCGGCGGCGGCGAACAGCCACAGGCCGACCGCGGCGGTGACGATCGCGGTGAACATCACCTTGAGCACTGCCATGTCGTACAGGTAGAACTGGGCGGTGAGACGGCGCGGACTGCCGAAGCCGGCCCGCTCGAGGAACCAGCCGAAGCCGAAGCCCAGCGCAAGCGCGACCAGCAGCCCCTGCGATTCGCTGATCAGGTCATATACGTAAAGAGGCAGTGTCATCGCCACTCCTTCCGCACAAAGTAGGCCAGTGCATAGGCGCCGGCGAAAACAGCCAGCATGAAGATCCAGCTGCCGACATTCAGTTGCGACCCGCCGGTCAGCGCCTGTCCGCTGGTGCAGCCCTTGGCAAGCTTCGCGCCCACCGCAGCCAGCGCACCGCCGCCGAAGGCCAGTGCCAGCCGCGCCTGCACGCCCAGATGCGGGCCGCGCTCGACCCGAAAATTCACCCGTCGCGCCAGCAGTGCCGAAACCAGCGCGCCGACAAACGCCCCGACGATCAGATAGAAAGTCCAGTTGACCCAGGGCGGCTCGGCGTAATAGCCCTTCAGCCCGGGGTTGGCGGCAGTCCACTCGGGCGCGACCAGGCCGACGAGCCAGGCGACCACGGAGCCGGAGGCCGCCGTTGCCCCGAGACCGCGGCCCATGATCAGGAACGAGGCGAGTAGAAACAGCCCCAAGCCGAAACCCGCCAGGTACGGGTTCATGTAACGGCCGGCACCGGCGGTCGTGTGACCGCGCGCGTCCGGCAACGATGAGGTGGAACCGACGGCGCTCATGGAACCTCCTGCTATATACCCCATAGGGTACAGGCGGAGCCGCGCTGCTGTTTGCGCTGAAACAAGAACGCCCGCGCATGCGGCGCGGGCGTTTCACGATGCGGAGCGCAGCGCGACCGGCGCTGCGCCGTCGTGCCGGTCAGCAGCCGCCCTTCGGCTTCTTCTTGGCGGCTTCCTTCTTCTCCTCTTTCATTTCCTTCTTCTCTTCCATCTTGGCTTCCATCTTCTTCTCGTCTTTCTTGGCTTCCATCTTCTTCTCGTCTTTCTTGGCTTCCATCTTCTTCTCGTCTTTCTTGGCCTCCATCTTCTTCTCGTCCTTCATGTGCGAGGCGCCGTAGGCGGGCGCGACCGCGAAGACGGCGGTCAGCAGGGCGATCAGCAGCTTGTTCATGGTTGAGTTCTCCTGTCAGTTGAAATTGGGTAAGGCGCGGCCGAATCAGCGCGGTGTGCTTTACGCGGACCCGCGACAGCCCGGACACCCCGACATTAGCGCACAGGCACTGCCGGCCGTTGACCGCGGCCGGCGATTGCGGCGCAACCGCACGGATACCCCCCAGCCGGTATCGCAAAAACGGGCGACGGCCGGCTCGCCGCGCCGCCGCCCGCTACGGGTAGAGGTCGGCCGCTACTGCTTC
>JBFGOX010000160.1:0-6402 GCA_041565015.1 Burkholderiaceae bacterium | reverse complement strand
GGCCTGCACGCCGAGGACGTTCGAGATGCCGGCGCCGGGCAGCACCAGCACGCCGGTACCCGGCAGATTCTTCTCGATGATGGCCTGGATCGCGCCACCGAGCGGATACCACGATCCGCCCTGCGGGCCGGTCATCAGCTTCAGCTGCTGTGCCGAGGCCACCCCTGCGCCGAGTGCGGCGGTGGCGACGGCGGCGGCGATAAGCCCATTGCGAACAAATTTCTTCATTGTGGTCTCCTTGAGGTGTTGCGACTTGACTGCTTCGGCCCGGCAGGCCGTCGCGGATGCCGACGGCACCTGTACCGTCGAGCCTCGCTCGCACCCGCTGTTGATCGCCGAAGAAGGATCTTCTGCTTGACCCGAACTGGTCAGGCCGATGGTAGCGCCGGCCCCATTTGACGGCAACACGAGTCAGAGCCGCGCCAAAAGGCGCCGCCGCGCAAAGCGTGCGGGCGCGCAGTCGGCGTTTGCGAGGCGCCCATGCGGGCGCTATCGTCGGCTCCACTGCGCGCGCCGTGCGCGCGATGTCAACGGAGACACCGATGCCCGTGAACGTCAATCCGTTCAAGCGCGCACTGCGCGAAGGCCGGCCGCAGATCGGGCTGTGGTCCAGCCTCGCCAGCCACATCACCGTCGAAGTCGTCGCCGGCGCCGGCTTCGACTGGCTGCTGCTCGACATGGAACATTCGCCGAACGAAGTGCCGATGGTGCATTCGCAATTGCAGGCTGCCGCCGGCGGTACGGCGCACCCGATCGTCCGGCCACCCTGGAACGATATGGTCGTTATCAAGCGGCTGCTCGATGTTGGCGTGCAGTCGCTGCTGATTCCCTACGTGCAAACCGTCGAAGAGGCTCGCAACGCGGTCGCTTACACGCGCTACCCGCCGCAGGGCCTGCGCGGCTTCGCCACCGGCCCGCGCGCCAACAACTACGGCCGCATCGCCGACTACGTGCAGACCTACGCGCAGGAGCTGTGCGTGCTGGTTCAGGTCGAGACAAGGCAGGGCCTCGACAACCTGGAGGCGATCGCCGGCGTCGATGGCGTCGACGGCGTGTTCATCGGCCCGGCCGATCTGGCGGCCGCGCTCGGCCATCCCGGCAATCTGAAACACCCAGAAGTGCAGGCGGCAATCGAAGACGCAATCAAGCGCCTGGTCGCCTGCGGCAAGCCGCCGGGCATCCTGACCGGCGACGAGCAATTGGCGCGCCGGTATCAGGAAATCGGCTGCCTGTTTACCGCCGTGGGATCGGACCTCGCCCTCCTCGCGCGCGGTGCCGACGCGCTCGCGGCGCGATTCAAGTCAGCGCGCTGAAAGACGGGCGATCTGCTCCAACTCACCGCCGGGCAGACCGACCGCTGCTGACGCGTCGAGAATCTGCCGCCACGTCGTCGCGTCGATCGGGATCCCGGCAGCAAGGCGCGCGCGGCGCGATTCGCGTTCCGGGTCGCCAGCCAGTCGCACGTGGTCGACGCCGCGCGTCGGTGGCGACGCGCACACCCATTCGGCAAACGCCCGCGCTTCGCGCGCCAGCCGCTCGGCCGTGCCGAGGCGCTGCGGATCGACGATGAAGGTGAGCATGTTGTTGATGATCGCGCGCTCGGTCGGGCGGCCATGCAGCGTGACACCGCCGGCCAGCGCGCCGCCGAGAATCTCGCAGATCACCGCCATGCCGTAGCCCTTGTGCTCACCGAAGGCCAGGATCGCGCCGCCCGGCTCATCGAACAGCGCGGCCGGATCGGTGGTCGGTTCGCCTTGCGCATCGAGCAGCGTCTCGGGCTTGACCTGCTCACCCTTGTTGTATGCCACGCGCACCTTGCCCATCGCGATGCGACTGGTCGCGAAGTCCAGCACGATCGGCTCGCCGCTGGCCATCGGAATGCCGACGCAGAACGGGTTGGTCACGAAGCGCGCGTCGCGCCCTCCGAACGGCGCGACGACCGGTTTGCTGATCACGTTGACGAAATGGATCGACACGTAGCCGGCAGCGACACACTGCTCGGCCCAGCAACCGATGCGGCCGATGTGATGGCTATTGGCCAGCCCGACCACCGCGACACCGTGCGCGGCAACGCGCTCGATACCGAGCGCCATCGCATCGAACGCCATCACTTGCCCGTAACCGGCATTGCCGTCGAGCATCAGCAGCGGCCCGGCGTCGGTGACGACGCGCAACTGCTGGTTGATGCGCAGGCCGCCCTCGTCGAGCGCCTCGACGTAGCGAGGCACCATGCCGACGCCGTGCGAGTCGTGGCCGGTCAGATTGGCCTCGACCAATTGCTCGGCCACCAGCCGCGCTTCGCGTTCGCTCGAGCCGGCGCACTCGACGATCGCGCGCACGGCCGCTTTAAGTGGCTCGGCGGCGACGGTCACGCCGGCCGATGTCTTGTCAGTCAAAGCCCCTTCCTCCGTGCTGCCGCAACGACTGCCCGCCGATTCAAGCGGCGTGCCGACGGGCAATCCAATGGCGAGCCGATGGTATCGCGTACCCCACGCCCCGGGTTTACCCGGGTGACCTTCAATGGCAATCGCTGCTCTAATCCGCCTGCCTCTGATGGGGAGTAGCCGGGCCGGCGCGAATTTCTTGCCGGCGCGACTGCGGTGTCGTCATTACGGACGGAGCCTGGCTCGGCGCGAGTCGGCTTCGCCCGGCACCGCGGGCCGAAGCCGCAACGGCATCGGCCGGCAAGACCAACGGGCGATTCGATTGTCATTCGGCCCGCGCCGGGGCCCGCTTTCACGGAGTTCGCCATGGTCGGCACCCCGCTCGCGTGGTCGCTTTTCGCCATCTTCGTCGTCGTTGCTCTGTTCGTCGATTTCTTCGCGCTGCGCAAGCAGGGCGCGCGCCCGGTATCGATGAAGGCGGCCGGGATCTGGTCGCTCGTCTGGGTTGTCGTTTCGTTCGTCTTCGTCGGCTGGCTGTGGTGGTACCTCGACGGCCCGCAGGGCAACGCCGTGGCCGACACGAAGGCGCTGGAGTTCATCACCGGCTACCTGATCGAAAAGGCGCTGGCGGTGGACAACATCTTCGTGTTCCTGATGCTGTTCACCTACTTCGCCGTGCCGGCCGAGTTCCAGAAACGCGTACTGATGATCGGCATCCTCGGCGCGCTGGTGCTGCGCGCGGTGATGATCCTGCTCGGCGCCCTGCTGATCGCCCGCTTTCACTGGGTGCTGTACATCTTCGGTGCCTTCCTGGTCTTCACCGGCGTGAAGATGTGGTGGGCGGCCGGCCAGGAGCCGGATCTCGAGGGCAACCCGGCGCTCAAATGGGTCCGCCGCCATGTCAGGATCGCGCCGGACTACGACGGCGAGAAGTTTTTCACCGTCGTCGACGGCGTGAAGATGGCGACGCCGCTTTTCGTCGTGATCGTGCTGATCGGCATCGTCGACGTGATCTTCGCGGTTGATTCGATCCCGGCGATCTTCGCCATCACGACCGACCCGTTCATCGTGCTGACTTCTAACGTCTTCGCGATTCTCGGCCTGCGCGCGATGTACTTCCTGCTCGCCGGCATGCACGAGCGATTCCACCTGCTGAGCTACGGCCTGGCCATCGTGCTCGTGTTCATCGGCGCCAAGATGCTGCTGGTCGACCTGTACAAGATTCCGGTGACGTGGTCGCTCGTCTTCACCGTGCTGACGCTGGCCGCGACAATGTTTCTGTCGCTGCGCATCCCGCCGCGCGGCAAGGGCGGCGGCGCCTATCCCTTCAAGGCGAAGCCGGCAGAAGCGCCCGCGCACCGCGCCGCCGCCGATTGATCTGCCCGAGTCAACCCGTCGTCGTTGCGAGGGCGGTGCAAGAGCGGTAGTGCGGGCGCAGCCCGCTGTGCGTCGTTGCCTTCGGGCCGCCCGCCCGGCCTTTCGACGGATCGGCTTGCAGGCCGATCCCGCTGCGCCGGGGCGACAGCGCGCAGGCGCTGTCGCCTCTGTCTCCTGCTTCGCCCCAAGCCCGCCCGCTGACGGTTTCTCGCCGCAGGTGCACGTGCGCGCCGAAGGCGCGCCTACACATGACGCGCCATCTATCGCCGCTCGACCCAGTACAGCGCGCCCATCGCCACTGCAAGCACGACCAGGCTTGGCAGCGCGGCGACGACGAGCGGCGGCCACGTATGCAGCAAGCCGAGGTGCGAAAACAGCTTGTTCAGCATGTAAAAGGTCACGCCAATCATTACGCCGGCGAAGATCTTCAGGCTGACGCTGCCCTGGCGCACGTGCAGGTAGGCGAACGGCAGCGCCAGCATCATCATCACGACGATCGCCAGCGGATAAAAAACCTTGTTCCACAGCGCGATTTCGTAAGGTCCGGTCTGCTGCCGGTTGTCCGACAGGTGGCCGATGTAGCGCACGAGTTCGATCGCCGCCATGCGCTCGGGCTGCACCAGCATGACGCCGAGGATGTTCGGCGTCAGCGCCGATTCCCATTGCCGCTGCGGCACGTGGACGACTTCGGTGCGCAGGTCGCTCGGCGCGGTGTCGGTCGTCGAGACGACCGGCAGGCGCGTTTCGACCACGTCCGTGAGTTCCCAGCTCGGCGTTCCCTGCTCCGGGGTGTAACGGCCCTTCGCCGCGATGCCGATCGTCAGCAGGCGGAATTGCCGGTCGAACTCGAAGATCCGCCAAGCACTGGAAGTGCCGTCGGCGCGAAGCAGACCGACATTGACGAAGCGCCAGCGTTTGACCTCGCCGTTGTCGTCGCGCACGACGTCACGCACCCACACGCCCGAGCGCAGCTTGCTGTGGATGATGCCTTCGCCGCGCGACTCGGCACGTACCTGCTGCGCCTGACGCTCGGCCACCGGCGCGACCAGTTCGCCGAAGGCGTAGGTCACGGCGACGAACACCAGGCCGACCTGCGTCACGGTCAGCGCCAGCTTGCGCGTGCTCATGCCGGAGACGCGCATGATCGTGAATTCGGAGTTCGCCGCCAGCTGCGACAGCGCGAAGATCGCGCCGATCAGCGCCGCAATCGGCATCAGCTCGTAAGTACGCGACGGCAGCGACAGCGCCACATAGGCCAGCGCCTGCGGCAACGTGTAGGCGCCGGGGCGCAGGTCATCGATCTGCGCCAGCAGGTCGAAAAACGCGAACAGCGCCAGCAGCGCGAACAGCACGAAGCCGGTGGCGCGCAGCAGTTCACGGCCCAGGTAACGGCGCAAGGTCTTCACGCCGACGCTCCGGAACGATGCCCCGCACGCCAGCGCGGCAGCCAGCGCAGCAGGTAGACGCGCCGCATGAACAGCAGCACGACCAGGCTCGCCGCCAGTGCATGGGTGAGCCAGATGCCGACGCCGAACGACAAGCGCTCCTGCTGCACCCACGCCTGCACGATCGACACGCCGTTGTGGTACAGGAGAAAGACCAGCACGGCGATGATCAGGTTGGCCGAGCGGCCGACGCGGGGATTGACGTAGCCGAGCGGAATCGCCATCAGCGCCAGGATCAGCGCCACCACCGGCAGACCGACACGCCACAGCAGTTCGCCGCGGTGAAACGGCGTTGGCTCGGCGAGCAGTTGCCGCGTCGGCTTCGCACGCGCATTCAGTTCCGCCAGCGGCGCGTCGGGCCGCGTGTCCAGGCGGATCGCGTAGCGTTCGAACTCGAGCATCCGGTACTGCGCTTGTCCGGGCGTGCCTTCATAACGACGCCCCTGCAGCAGCACGAGGTATCGATCGCCGTTCGGCGTGACCTCGATGACGCCCTCGGCAGCGACGATCACGCCTTCGCGGCCCTGGCTTCGGTGGCTGACGAACTGGTTGCGCACCGTCGCGCCGTGCAGATCGACTGACTCGACGAAGAAAACGCGACGCGCGCCGGATGATTCGATGAAACGGCCTGGCGCCACCCGGCTGACGTCATCGCGCTGCGCGAAGCGCTGCTTGCTCTCGGCGATCTGCAGGTTCGCCCACGGCGTGATCACCAGCGCCAGCACGGCGATCAGCAGCACGATCGGCACCGCAAAACGCAGCACCGGCGAGACCCAGGCCAGCAGACTGCGGCCCGAGGCGAACCACACGACCATCTCCGAATCGCGGTAGCTGCGCGTGACCGAGATCAGCACGGCGATGAACAACGTCAGCGCCAGCACGGTGGGCAGCGTCGTCAGCGCCGTCAGCGCGACGATCGAGAACACCGCCTGGCTGTCGACCGTGCCGCCGGCGGCCTGGCCAAGAATGCGCACCAGCGCCACCGAGAAGATGATCGAGAACAGCACGGTGAATACCGCGCCGGCGGTACTCGACAGCTCGGCGACGATCGAGCGGATGAAGACCATGGGCCGGCAGTTTATGCGCCCGCGCCGCGCCCGCCGCGAGGCGGCCACGACGGGGCCCGTCGCTATACTGCCGGCCCTGCACGGACCCCCGGCCAGTCCGCAATCGCGTTGCACTGCGCGTTGGCGGCG
>JBFGOX010000159.1:0-6412 GCA_041565015.1 Burkholderiaceae bacterium | reverse complement strand
GCGGCATCGATCGGTTTCATCTTCCAGTTCTATAACCTGATGCCGGTGCTGACCGCCTTCGAGAATGTCGAGCTGCCGCTGCTGCTCACCGCGCTGTCGCGGCGCGATCGGCGCGAGCGCGTCGAGACGGTGCTGGCGCTGGTCGGGCTTGCCGACCGCATGGACCACCGGCCCAACGACCTGTCCGGCGGCCAGCAGCAGCGGGTGGCGATCGCCCGCGCCGTGGTCACCGATCCGCTGCTGCTGATCGCCGACGAGCCCACCGGCGATCTCGACCGGACGTCGGCCGCCGAGATCCTGAAACTGCTCGACCGGCTGAACATCGAGTTGGGCAAGACGATCGTGATGGTCACGCACGATCCGCGCGCGGCCGAGGCGGCACACCACCTGATCTACCTGGACAAGGGGCAGCTGACCGACACGTCGCCGTTCGCGCATTGAGCAAACGCCATGTCATCGACACGGAAAACGGGGGCGCGCGTGATTTCGCTGCCGCCGCCCTGCGCTGCCCTCTCGCGTGCGTCGTCGGCTGAGCGATGTTCTTCCTGAAGCTCGTCACTCGCAACGCCTTCCGCGCCCGCCTGCGCTCGGCGCTGACGGTGCTCGGGCTGGTGATCGCGATCACGGCATTCGGGCTTCTGCAGACGGTGGTCAGCGCCTGGTACGCGGGCACCGAGGCTGCTTCGGCCAGCCGGCTGGTCACACGCAACAGCATCTCGCTCGTCTTCTCGCTGCCGCTTTACTACCGCGAGAAGATCATCGCGCTGGACGGCGTGCGCGGGGTGGCGGTTTCGAACTGGTTCGGCGGCGTGTGGCGCGACGAGAAGAGCTTCTTCGCGCAGTTCGCCGTCGACGCACGCGACTACTTCGGCATGTATCCGGAATTCCGCTTCCGGCCAACCGAGTGGCAGGACTTCCTGCGCGACCGGCGCGGCGCCGCGGTCGGCCGCCAGCTCGCGGACCTGTACGGCTTCAGGGTCGGCGATCGGGTGCCGATCCGCGGCACGATCTACCCGGGCAACTGGGAATTCACGGTGCGCGCGATCTATGACGGCCGCGATGAGACGACGATCACGCGACAGTTCTACTTCCACTACGACTACCTGAACGAATACCTCCAGCAGCACTTTCCGCGCCGCGCCAACATTGCCGGCGTATTCGTCATCGACATCGACGATCCGGATCGCGCCGCCGAGGTTGCGCAGCGCGTCGACGCCGAGTTCGCCAACTCGCTGGCGGCAACACTGACCGAAACCGAGAAGGCATTCCAGCTGTCATTCGTGGCGATGGTCGAGACGATCATCCAGGTCATCTCAGGCGTCAGCTTCATCGTCATCCTGATCATCTTCGCGGTGGCCGCCAACACGATGGCGATGACCGCCCGCGAGCGGCTGGCCGAGTACGCGACATTGAAGGCGCTCGGCTTCGGGCCGGGGTTCGTCGCGCTGCTCATCCTCGCCGAGAGCGTTCTGCTTGCCGCGATCGGCGGCGCGATCGCCATCGCGGTGACGCCGGGCATCGCGCAGGTCTTCTTCGACGCGGTCGGCAAGAGCGTGTTCGCGCGCTTCGAGGTGGCACAGACGACCTACCTGCTGCAGGCCGCCGCGGCGCTCGCCGTCGGCCTGCTGGCGGCGCTGGTGCCGATGCTGCGCAGCGCGCGGATCAGGATCGTCGACGGGCTGCGCCATGTGGGCTGAGCGCGCGCGGTGTGCGCGACGCTTCGCGTCGCATGTGCACCGAGCGCGGCGCAAGTTGGTGCGCCGGGCCTTGGGCGAAGCGGGTCATGCGAACGGCAACTGCTTGCCGTTCACCGCGCGGCGCGGCCTGCGGGCCATGCCGTGCAACGTCCTGGCGCCCGGCGCAACGACAGAGGCCAGGCAACCGCGAGGCGCAGCGCCGGGGCGTTAGCGGGCAGATGAAGATTCCACTCACCTATATCGCCCGCAACCTGTGGGTGCGGCGGCTGACCACCGCGCTGACCGCCGGCGGGATGGCGCTGGTCGTGTTCGTCTTCGCCGCCGTGCTGATGCTCGATGCCGGACTGAAGGCCACGCTGGTGGCCACCGGATCGGCCGACAACGTGCTGGCGATTCGCAAGGGTGCCGAGACCGAGATCCAGAGCGGCGTTTCGCGCGACCAGGCGGCGCTGATCGAAAGCCTGCCGCAGATCGCCCGCGATGCGCAGGGGCGGCCGCGGGTGTCGAAGGAAGTGGTGGTGCTCAATTCGCTGCCGAAGATCGACACCGGCCGGCGCAGCAACGTGCCGATCCGCGGCGTGCCGCCGATGGGCCTCGAACTGCGGCCGCAGGTGAAGATCGTCCAGGGCCGGATGTTCCGGCCCGGCTCGAGCGAGATCGTCGTCGGCCGCAGCGTCGCGCGCCAGTTCGCCGGCGTTGAGGTCGGCCAGTCGCTCGCCTTTGCGCAGCGCGCCTGGCTCGTCGTCGGCGTGTTCGATGCCGGCCGCACCGCGTTCGACTCCGAGATCTGGGGCGACGCCGAGCAGCTGGCACAGGCGTTCCGCCGCTTCGGCGGTTATTCGTCCGTCATCGCGCAGCTGGCCTCGGCCGACGCCTTCGAGGCGCTGTCGGCGCGAATCGCCGCCGAGCCGCGGCTCACGGTCGAGGTCAAACGCGAACGGCAGTTCTACGAAGACCAGAGCCGCGCGCTGTCGAACTTCATCAGCTACCTCGGCGTGACGCTGTCGGTGATCTTCTCGCTCGGCGCGATGATCGGCGCGGCGATCACCATGTACGCGTCGGTGGCGACGCGCACCGGCGAGATCGGCACGCTGCGCGCGCTCGGCTTCGCCCGCCGCTCGATCCTCGCTGCCTTCCTGTTCGAGTCGCTGCTGCTGGCGCTCGCTGGCGGCGTCGTCGGCCTGTTCGCCGCCACCTTTCTGCAGGCGCTCACGATCTCGACCACCAATTTCCAGTCGTTTTCCGAGCTGGCCTTTTCGTTCGCGCTGACGCCGCAGATCATCGGCAGCAGCCTCGTCTTCGCGCTCGCGATGGGACTGGTCGGCGGCTTTCTGCCGGCGGTGAAGGCCTCGCGCATGAAGATCGTCGACGCCCTGCGCGCCGACTAGGCGCGCGCGTCGAGGCCGGTGCGCCGGTCCCGCGTGAACCCTGCTCGAAGCTGCCGATGCCATGCGCGCCGCGATCGGTCTTCGCGCCGACCCGGCTGACGTTGCCGGTGCAGCGCGGTCCGGCCATCCCGTTGGCGGCCATGATCGGTGTTGTCGACGGCACCGTCGCCGAGTCGCTCAACAGGAAGCTCGGCGGTGCCGCTCGCGCTACGCTTGGCGCGTTGCAGGGAGGATGCGCGCCATGAAGATAATCCGCTCACTGATCGCGTTGGTGCTGCTTGCCGCCGCGGCAGCAAAGGCAGGCGAGGTGAAGCTGACACTCATCGATCTGGACCCCGACGACGTCGCCTGCGGATTGCGCTACCCGGCGATCCAGGAGCAGGTGCGGCAGGCGATGGCAGTGATGAAGGTGAGGGAGGTCGCCGAGTCCGACTACACGCTTCTGGTGGCGATCGCCACCGTCAAGCGGCCGCTGGATTGCGCCAGCGACGTGATCGTCACCGTGCGGCGCATCGTGCCGCTTGCCGAGACGGAGAAGTTCCGCACCCGCGACAAGCTGGCCACGCTCGAACTGTGCCGCCACGGCGGCATCGTCGTCTCGCCGATCAAGGATCACGAGCGCGATTTTCTGAAGCAGGTCGAGCGCAGCGTGATGATCTGCTTCGGCCAGCTCGTGTTCTGACCCCGGGCGAGCCTTTCCGCGCCTTGATCGGCGCGGGTATGCTTGCCGCCAACAACACGGGCCGGTCGGCATCGGCCCTCCCATCACCAAGGAGAATCGAGATGAATCGTCGCGAATTCGCGCTCGCGCTGGCGTCACTGTCGGTGGCGCAGGCATTCGGCCTGTCGGCCGCCTCGGCGCAGGCGATCGGCACGCTGAAGATGCTGATTCCAGCCAACCCCGGCGGCGGCTGGGACCAGACGGGCCGCAACCTGGCGGCGGCGATGCAGGCCGGCAAGCTGGTCGGTTCGGTGCAGTTCGAAAACAAGGGTGGCGCGGCGGGCACCATCGGCCTGGCGCAGTTCGTCAACTCGGCAAAGGGCGATCCGAATGCCGTGATGATCGCGGGCATGGTGATGGTCGGCGGCATCATCCTGAACAAGAGCCCGGTCGACCTGTCGATGGTCACGCCGATCGCGCGGCTGACCAGCGAATACGAGGTGATCGTCGTGCCTTCCAGTTCGCCGCACAAGACGATGGGCGACCTGATCAAGGCCTACAAAGCCAATCCGGGCGCGGTATCGTGGGGCGGCGGCTCCGCGGGCGGCACCGACCACATTCTCGGCGGGCTGGTCGCCAAGGCAGTCGGCGAGGACCCCTCGAAGGTGAACTACGTTGCGTTCAAGGGCGGCGGCGATGCGATTGCGGCGATCGTCGGCGGCCATGTGACCGCCGGCATCTCCGGCGTGGGCGAATTCGCCGAGCAGATCAAGGGCGGTCGCATGCGTGCGCTTGCCGTGTCGTCGCCCGACCGGATCGACGGCATCCCGACGCTGAAGGAGCAGGGCATCGATGTCGTGCTCGGCAACTGGCGCGGCATCTTCGGTGCGCCGGGCATCACGGCCGCGCAGCGCGATGCGCTGGTCGACGTGGTGAAGAAGGCCACCGAGACGCCGGCGTGGAAGGAAACCCTGGAGAAGCTCGGCTGGACGTCTTGGTTCCTTGGTGGCGACGCCTACAAGGCGTTCATCGAGGAGGACATCAAGCGCATCGGCGGCATCATCGAGTCGCTCGGCCTGAAGAAGTAGGGGGCAGAAAAGCGGGCGCTAAAGCTGTGCGGCGATGAGTCGTCCGCGGCGGGGCGCGCTGGCCGAGTTCGTACTGTCGGCCGGCGTGCTGGCGCTGGGCATCTTCGTCACTGTGATCGCCGCCGGCCTGCCCGGCAGCCGCAGCTACTCCGCCATTGGGCCCAACTTCATGCCGGCGGCGGTCGGCGTGGGTCTGGCGCTGCTCGGTGTGTGGCTGCTGATCGAGGCGTTCAGTGGCGGCTGGCGCGAGCGCGTCGACGATGATCCGGCCGCACGCGGCGAACACCCGTTTCACCGCAGCGCCTTTGCCTGGGTCAGCGCCGGCCTGTTTGCGCAGATGGCGCTGATCCACAGCGCAGGTTTCGTGCTCGCCGCGGTGGCGCTGTACGCGTGCATCGCCCGCGCCTTCGGCAGCCTGCGGCCGCTGCGTGATGCGGGGATCGGCCTTGTGCTGGGGCTGGCCGTGTTTTTCTTCTTCGTCCACTTCCTGAACGTCAACCTGCCGGCAGGCTGGTTGAAGCCCTTGCTCGGCACCGCCGGAATATGACCGAGACGCTCGCCGCGCTGCTGCACGGCTTTTCCATCGCGCTGACGCCGATCAACCTGCTGTGGGGCTTCATCGGCGTCACGCTGGGCACCTTCATCGGCGTGCTGCCGGGTGTGGGCCCGGCGCTGACGGTGGCGATGCTGCTGCCGCTCACCGTGAAGCTCGATCCGACCGGCGCGCTGATCATGTTCGCCGGCATCTACTACGGCGCGATGTACGGCGGCTCGACCACCACGATCCTGCTGAACACGCCGGGCGAATCGGCGTCGATCGCCACCGCGCTTGAAGGCAACAAGATGGCCAAGGCCGGCCGCGCGGGCCCGGCGCTGGCCACCAGCGCCATCGGCTCGTTCGTCGCCGGCTCGATCGCCACCGTGCTGCTGACGCTGCTGGCGCCGATCGTGGTCGAGATCGCGTTGAAGTTCGGCCCGGCCGAATATTTCGCGCTGATGATCTTTGCCTTCGTCACCGTCGCCGCCGTGCTCGGCAGCTCGACCGTGCGCGGGCTCACGGCGCTGTTCGTCGGCCTGCTGCTCGGCTTGGTGGGCATCGACGAGCAGAGCGGGCAGATGCGCTATTCGTTCGGCGTGCCGGAGCTGCTCGACGGCATCGACGTGGTCGTGCTGGCGGTGGGCCTGTTCGCGGTCGGCGAGACGCTGTATGTCGCCAGCTACGGCAGCCGGATCCGCGAAGAGCGGGAAAAGATGTCGGGCTCGATCTGGATGAGCCGGCAGGACTGGAAGCGCTCATGGCCGGCTTGGCTGCGCGCCACCGCCATCGGCTTTCCCTTCGGCACCATTCCGGCCGGCGGCACCGAGATCCCGACTTTTCTCTCCTACGCCGCGGAAAAGAAACTGTGCAAGCACCCGGAGGAATTCGGCAACGGCGCGATCGAAGGCGTGGCCGGGCCCGAGGCGGCGAATAACGCCGCTTCGACCGGCGTGCTGGTGCCGTTGCTCACGCTGGGCATCCCAACGTCAGCGACCGCGGCGATCCTGCTCGCCGCATTCCAGAACTACGGCATCCAGCCG
>JBFGOX010000158.1:0-6450 GCA_041565015.1 Burkholderiaceae bacterium | reverse complement strand
GGCGCGGCTGCACGCTCGCTCGCGCCGTGGGCGCAGCCGGCCCCATCAACGCAGGAGGAGATTCGATGTCCGACGCTTTCATCGTCGCCGCGCTGCGCACCGCAGGCGGCCGCAAGGGCGGCCGGTTGGCCGGCTGGCATCCGGCCGATCTCGCCGCGCAGGTCATCGACGCGCTGCTCGCACGGCTGGATGTCGATCCGGCACAGATCGACGACGTGATCCTCGGTTGTGTCGGCCAGGCCGGCGAGCAGTCGAACAACATTGCCCGCAACGCCGTGCTCGCCTCGAAGCTGCCGGAATCGGTACCCGGCGTGTCGGTCGACCGGCAATGCGGCTCGTCGCAGCAGGCGCTGCACTTCGCGGCGCAGGCCGTGCTCGCCGGCAGCCAGGACATCATCATCGCCGGCGGCGTCGAAAGCATGACGCGCGTGCCGATGGGTCTGCCGGCCACGCTGCCGTTCAAGAACGGTTTCGGCAGCTACATGAGCCCGGCGATCAGGGCGCGCTATCCCGGCGTGCAGTTCAGCCAGTTCGCCGGCGCCGAGCAACTGGCCGTCAATTACGGGCTGTCAAAAGATCTGCTCGACGCATACGCGCTGGCCAGCCAACAGCGCGCAGCGGCAGCAACGCGCGAGGGGCGTTTCGCCGACGAAATCGTGCCGGTCGCCGTTCGCGACGCCGAAGGCAACGACACCGGCGAGAGACACGCCGCCGACGAAGGCATCCGCTTCGATGCCTCGCTCGAAGGCATCGCCGCGGTGAAGCTGCTGGCCGAAGGCGGCCGCATCACCGCGGCCAGCGCCAGCCAGATCTGCGACGGCGCGGCGATGCTGCTGGTAGCCAACGAACGCGGCTTGAAGTCGCTTGGCGCAGCGGTCAAGCCGCTGGCCATCGTGCGGCATATGACGGTGATCGGCCACGACCCGGTGATCATGCTCGAAGGGCCGGTGCCGGCGACACCCATCGCGCTGCGCAAGGCCGGCCTGAAGCTCGACGACATTGATCTTTTCGAAGTCAACGAAGCTTTCGCCTCGGTGCCGCTGGCCTGGCTCAAAGCCACCGGCGCCGACCCGGCGCGGCTGAACGTCAACGGTGGTGCGATCGCCCTCGGCCACCCGCTCGGCGCCTCCGGCGCCAAGCTGATGACCACACTCGTGCACGCGCTGCGTTCGCGCAATGCGCGCTATGGGCTGCAGACGATGTGCGAGGGTGGCGGGCTGGCGAACGTGACGATCGTCGAGCGCGTGTAGCCATCGACGACGCTGGGCTGTGTGTGGCGCACCGAAAGCGCGCCTGCGGCATTCAGCCAACCCCGATCACTTTCTCGCGCCGACCGGACTCTGCGCCAGGCCACCGCTTGCGGGCGCAGAGCTGGATGATGCTCGCCCAGCACAGTGGGAAAGAGAAAGACTGTCACGCGACTGAATGGCGCGGGCGCGGCGCAGCCTCCGCATAAACGCGGATTCACGCTTCGCTGGCTTCTTGTGACACTCCGCGCAGCGTACACCTGAGCCAAGAAAATCGAGTAAGCGGTCCCACGGTGTCCGCACCAAGAAGAACCCGCGAGTCAAAGGAGAATCCGTTGAGAACTCGAACCCGCATTCTGGCGACGTTGGCTCTGGGCATGACCACGCTGACGGCGCCAGTCGTCCACGCCGCCAACGTCAAGGTCACTCCACTGGGCAGCCACGATGGAGAGTTCTGCGCACTGGACCGGGCGCTGATCTTCGAAGATCCGGACGGAACGCGCATCCTGTACGACGCCGGCCGCACCGTTCGCGGCGCCGACGATCCGCGTTTGGGCAAGATCGACGCGGTTCTGCTCAGCCACGTGCACAACGATCATCTTGGCGACCTGCACCAGCCGTCTGCCAATGCCGGCGCCTGCGGCAAACCCGATTTTTCCGTGAAGGCCACGCCGAACTCGAACACCGTGAACATCGTGGTGGCCAAGAAGGCGAAGTTCCTGCTCGGCGGCGAAATGCCCGCATTCTTCTCGCGCAAGGTCAAGGCCGCCGGCGGTGATCCGGGGCAGGTGTCGCTGCTGCGCTTCGGCGCGATGCAGCGCATCGGCGGCGTCGGCGTGGCAAGCGTCCCGGCGGTACACAGCAACGGGCTCGATCCGGCCTATCTCGACAAGGAGCACGGCGAGGCGCTGGCCGCCAACGGGCTGACCGCCTACCTCGGCCCGCCGGGAGGCTACGTGCTTCGCTTCAGCAACGGACTGGTTGCCTATCTGTCGGGCGACACCGGGATCACGGCCGAGCAGGATCTTGTCGTCAGGCGCTACTACAACGCCAACCTGGCCGTGATCAACATCGGCGGTACGTTCACGACTGGCCCGGCGGAAGCGGCCTATGTCATCAACGACCTCGTCAAGCCAGCCTCGGTCATCGCCTCTCACGCCAACGAACCGGCGACCAAGGATGGCAAGCTTGTGCCCGGCACGCGGACCGAGGCCTTCAGGAATGCAGTCAAAGTACCCGTGCACCTGCCGCTGAGCGGCAAGACCATGGAGTTCGACGGCAAAGGCACCTGCGTTGCCGGCTGCTGAGCAACCCCGCTCGGGCCATCGAGGGGTTGGCGCCGGCCACCCTTATCGCGCGGCGCAGCGCAGGCTTGAAGCTCGACGGCATTGATCCCGCCGCAGTCACCGCAGCCTTCGCCTTGGTGCCGCTGGCCGCGTTGAAGGCCAGCGGCGCCGACGCGCCGCGTCTGAATGCGAACGGCGGCGCCATCGCGCTCGGCCATTCCCTCGGCGCGTCTGGCGCCACGCTAATGCGCGCGCTGCGGCGCGGCCGCGCGCTTCGGTCGACCTCGCCGGCGCATGCCGGTCGCTGAACCGAGCGCACGGCACGAGCGCTCGCAAGGCGCATCCGGCCTTTCTCCGCCGCGGCCCGGTCGAGTGCCGGTTGCCGCGCGTCAATCGCAGTGAACCTCGGCCTCCCGGCGCCGGTACCACCACCAGGTGCCGAGCACGCAGCTCAGATAGAAGGTGATGAACACGTACCAGGCCGCGTGCGGGCTGCCGGTGGCCTCCAGCGATACGCCCACCGCCATCGGAATGAAGAACAGGCCGAGCGCGGCGATCGCGGCCGTGAAGCCGAGCGCCACCGAGGCCTCGAGTTCGCCTTCGCGCATCGCTTTCACCATTGCTTCTTCCCCCTGACCCTTCGCCCACAGCCTGTGCAGGGCGAGGAACACGCTGGGCACCATGCGGAAGACGGAGCCGTTGCCGATGCCGGTGGTCAGGAACAGCAGCAGGAACGACGAGAAGAACAGGCCTGCGTGCCCCGCCCAGCCCTGCGCGGGCAGGAAGCCGAACACGGCAAGTGACGATGCGAACATCACGACAAAATTCCAGAACGTGACCCGTGCGCCGCCGAAACGATCGGCCAGCCAGCCGCCCAGCGGCCGGATCAGCGCACCGAGCAGCGGTCCGACGAAGGCGAACGTCAGCAGGCCCGAGCCCGGAAACTGCGACGCCAGCAGCGTCGGAAAGGCCGCCGCGAAGCCGATGAAGGAGCCGAAGGTTCCACCGTAGAGCCAGCCGAGCGTCCATGAGTGCTTGCGGCGGAAGATCGCCGCCTGCTCGCGGAACGTTGCCTGCACATCGCGGATGTTGTTCATGCCGACCCACGCAGCCAGCGTCGCCAGCAGGATGAAAGGCACCCAGATGAAGCCCGCGTTCTGCAGCCACACCTGGCTCACCGCGGGATCGGCGTAGCTCTGCGGACCGCCGCCCATCACCGCCAATGCGCCGCCATAGATGCTGATCGGCACGACGGCCTGCATCACGCCGACGCCGAGGTTGCCGGCACCGGCATTCCAGCCGAGCGCAGTGCCCTGCATCCGCTTCGGGAAGAAAAAGCTGATGTTGGCCATGCTCGCCGAGAAGTTCCCGCCGCCCAGTCCGCACAACAGGGCGATCGCCACGAACACCGCGTAGTTGGTGTTCGGGTCCTGCACGGCGAGCGCCATCCACAGCGTCGGCAGCAGCAGCGATGCGGTGCTGAACACCGCGAAGTTCCGGCCGCCGAAGATCGGCACCACGAACGAGTACGCCAGTCGCAGCGCCGCCCCGGACAGCCCCGGCAGCGCGGCCAGCCAGAACAGTTCGGAGGTCGAGAACCTGAAGCCGATCTTCGGCAGTTCGACGACGACGACACTCCACACCATCCACACCGCAAAGGCGAGGAACAGCGCCGGCATGGAGAAGACCAGGTTGCGCAGCGCGATGCGCTTGCCGATGGCCTGCCAGAACTGCTCGTCGTCGGGCCTCCAGTCGACGAGCCAGCGCCCGCGGACGGCCTGCGGTTCGAGCAGATGTCCTTCGACCATCTGGTCGCGCAGCTTGGTGTCTTTTTCGAGGATCTCCTGGCGCTCGTTGCGTGCGGCCGCCCAGGTCCAGATCATCACGCCGCCGAGCACGGCGTACATCAGCATGAAGGTGCTGCTGCGCACGTTGGTGGCGTCGGCAGCGATGCCGAACATGATCGGCAGCGTGAAACCACCCAGGCCGCCGATGACGCCCACCAGGCCGCCCACCGAGCCCATGTTGTCCGGGTAGTGATCAGCGAGGCTGCGGTACACGCTCGCCTTGCCGATGCCCTGCGCGATGCCGACGACGAACACGAGAATCGTGAACAGCACGAGGCCGACGGCGATTTCGACGCTGACATCGCCCTTGATGCCGTGAATGATCAACGTCGTCGACGGATACGAGAGAAAGAACAGGCAGACGATCGACACCCAGAACACCCACCAGGTCACCGTGTCGCCGCCCCATTTGTCGGAAAACCAGCCTCCCAGTGCGCGGATCACACCCGAGGGCAGCGTGAAAAACATGGTGATGAAGGCCGCCGTCCGCAGGTCCAGTCCGTACTCCGCGATGTAGTACTTCGGCAGCCACAGGGCCAGCGCGACGAAGCCGCCGAAGACGAAGTAGTAGGCGAGCCCGAACCGCCAGACGCGCGCCTCCATCAGCGGCGCCAGTTGCTGGCCGATGGTCGGGAACTGCTTCTTCTGCCGGCGCGCTTCGTGTTTCGGATCGTTGAAGGTGAAGAACCAGAAGACCACGGCCATCACCAGCATCGAGATCGAGTAGACGACCGGAACCATGCGCCAGCCGAAGGCCACCACGATCAGCGGCGCCGCCAGATTGGTGACCGCCGAGCCGGCGTTGCCGGCGCCGAAGATGCCCATCGCGGTGCCCTGCTTTTCCTTGGGGAACCAGGCCGACGTGTAGGCGATTCCGACCGCGAATGAACCGCCGGCCAGGCCGACGAACAGGCCGATGGTCAGGTACTGCCAGTACTGCGTGGCGAAGGCGAGGCCATAGGTCGGGATCGCGACCACCAGCATCTGGATGAGGAAGACGATGCGGCCGCCATAGCGATCGGTCAGCATGCCCAGCGGCAGGCGGATCAGCGAGCCGGTCAGGATCGGCGTGGCCACCAGCAGGCCGAACTCGGTCTCATTCAGCCCGAGTTCTGCCTTGATCCGGATGCCGATGATCGAAAACATGGTCCAGATGGCGAAGTTGACCGTGAAGGCCAACGTGCTCATCGTCAGGACCGATACACGCTTTCCGCTTTCCGTCATCGGCATGATCAAGACTCCGGCAAGTCAGGCGCGCTGGACTGCGCTTCTGGGCAATGCGCGACGCGCGTCGCAAAAACTGGGTAGTTGCCAGCAACGACGAAGGACGCGGCAACGACCGCTACTTGCAGCGAATGAACGCTGCACCTCCGGCCTGCCGCCGCAATCGGCGACCGGCACGCCGCGTCGGCCATTCACATGGCCGCCGGGCGCTGCGCCAACCCGCGCAAGGGCCCGCTGCGCCGCTACGGCGTTCCGTCGCTTCGCGCTAGTCTCCGGCTGTCGTCAGGCGTGTCGTTTGAGCAGACGCAAATACCGACGACATAGGAATCGATGGCGTCAGGCCGCTCCGGATGGCGTGGGGTTCGGTCTGCCCGCAGTCGGCGCGCATCGGCCTGGAGCCAGACTTTCTCCACCACCTCGAGTCCGCGCGGGCCGCATGGCCGCAGAGATAGCCGCGATCGCCGCGGAGCCGGATCATCCGCCGCGGATCACCTTCACACGACGGCCATCGGCCACGCTGTCGCTCGGATACACGATCACGGGCTCGCCGGGCGCGAGCCCGTCCTCGACCCAGGCCGTCTGCGTGGTGCGACCGCCGAGCCTGACCGCGCGACGCTGCGCCGTGCCGTCGGTGACGACGAATACTGCCCAGTCGTCGCCGGCGCGGAACAGTGCGGCCACCGGGACGACGACGGCGTCGGCCCGCGCGAAGGCGATGATCTTCACATCGACGCGATAGTTGTCGCCGAGGCTGCGCCATTGCACGGGCGGCGTGACGAGGTCGATCAGCACGTTGACCCGCTGCTCTTCCACGCCGAGCGCCGAGACCTTCGTGAACGCGGAGGG
>JBFGOX010000157.1:0-6503 GCA_041565015.1 Burkholderiaceae bacterium | reverse complement strand
TCGTGCTGCTGGGTCGCGGCGGCGGGTCGATCGAGGATCTGTGGGCGTTCAACGACGAGGCGGTGGCGCACGCGATCCGCGCCTGCGCGGTGCCGGTTGTCGTCGGCGTCGGTCACGAATCCGATTTCACCATCGCCGATTTCGCCGCTGACTTGCGTGCGCCGACGCCGACCGCGGCGGCCGAGATGGCCGCGCCCGACCGCGCGTCCCTGCTGCAGGGGCTGGCCGATCGCCTGGCCCAGTTGCGTCGCGCCACGCGCGGGCGCCTGCACAACGTTCAGCAGCGGCTCGACTACAGTCAGCGGGCGCTGGCCAGTCCGCGTGCGCCCTTGCAGGCGCTCGGGGCGCGGCTTCACGCGCTGAACCTGCGTGCCGGCCATGCGCTGACGCGCCAGCTTGCCGGCGTTGGCCGCCGCAGCGACGAGTTGCGTGCGCGCTTGCGGCGGATGCTGCCCGACATCGGTACCCAGCAGCATCTGCTGCAGCGACGGCGAACGCTGCTTGCTGGTGGCGCGCGCCATCTGATCCAGGAACGACAGCGACAGGCGCAGACGCTCGCCGCGCGGCTGCACGCATTGGATCCGCAGGCGGTGCTCGCGCGTGGCTACGCGCTGGCCTCCGATGCCGAAGGTCGCGTGGTCTTCGATTCTGCGCGATTGACTCCTGGCGACCTGCTGCAGCTTCGGTTCGCGCGCGGTGGCGCGGATGCGCGCGTGCTGCGGACTGATGCGTCGACGGGCGAGGCGACGGAGCCGCGCGGCGGCGACTGAATCGCGGTGCGTGCGCGTCGCTACAATCCGGTGTCCCAACGCCGGAAGGAGGATTGCTGATGGAACACAAGTTGCCGTCTTTGCCCTACGCGATGGATGCCCTGGCGCCGCATGTCTCGAAGGAGACGTTCGAGTATCACTACGGCAAGCACCATCAGGCTTACGTGACGAACCTCAACAACCTGATCAAGGGCACCGAGTTCGAGAACGCCGGGCTCGAGGACATCGTCAAGAAATCCTCGGGGGGCGTGTTCAACAATGCGGCCCAGGTGTGGAACCACACCTTCTTCTGGAGCAGCATGAAGCCCGGCGGCGGCGGCGAGCCTTCCGGCGCGCTGGCGCAGGCGATCAGCAAGAAATGGGGCTCGTTTGCCGCTTTCAAGGAGGCTTTCACGAAGAGCGCGGTCGGCAATTTCGGCTCGGGCTGGACCTGGCTGGTCAAGAAAGCCGACGGCTCCGTCGACATCGTCAACACCAGCAACGCGGCCACGCCGCTGACCACCGCCGACAAGGCGCTGCTGACCATCGACGTGTGGGAGCATGCCTACTACATCGATTACCGCAATGCGCGGCCGAAGTTCGTCGAGACCTTTCTGAATTCGCTCGCCAACTGGGATTTCGCGGCCAAGAATTTCGCCTGATTGCGGGCGGTTTGGCCAAGGCAAGCCGGCGGCGACGCCGGCTTTTTCTATTGCTGCGCGGGCTTCGGCAGGCGACCGATCTTGGCGCCGGCCGCAACGCCTTTGTTCGTGAACCAACCCTGCGTCATCTCGAGCGCGTAACGCACCGGTCGTCTGGCGCAATGGCTGGTCTCGTCATGCGGGCGCATGTCCTCGATGTTGACGATCGTGCCATCGTCGTCGACGAAGGCGACCGACAACGGGATCAGCGTATTGCGCATCCACATGCAGTGCACCGCCTTGCCGTCAAAGATGAACAGCATGCCGTGATTGGCTGGCAGAGCCTGCCGGAACATCAGGCCGCGCGCGCGGGTGGCGCCGGTAGCGGCCACCTCGGCCGTGATCAGGTGAATGCCGGCGGTCAGCTGTGCCGTCGGCAGCGTCTGCGCCCGGCCGGATGCGGCCAGCGCCATCAGGGCCGCGGCAAGCAGGGCGCCAAACACACGGGGCATCGAAATCGGCTGCATTGGCAGGTCGAAGGCGCAAAAAAGGCAGGAGCGAGTCCTGCCTTTTCTACCACGGCCGGCTGGCCACTACTGCTTCGCCTCCTTGACCGCTTTTTCGGCCTTCTTCTTGGCTTCTTTCTTGGCTTTCTTGGCCGCCGTTTCCTTCTTGGCCTTCGCTTCCGTCATTAGCGCCTTTGCTTGGCCCTTGGCTTCTTCCTTGGCCGCCGGCATTGCCGGAGCCGCCGGCGTCGCCGGCATCGCGGGAGCGGCCGGCGTCGCTGGCATCGCAGGAGGGGTCGCTGGCGTGGCGGGGGTCGCCTGCGCGAGGACGCCGCCGGCAAACAGCGCGGCAACGAGCGCGGCAATGAGCTTGTTCATCTGGATCCCTTCTCGGTCTGGTTTTCGCGTCGCCGGAACATCCGGGCAGCGTGGACGCCTTGGCGTCCACGCCGTAACGGCTGGTCAAGACGGTGCGTTGACCCAGTGCGAGTCAGGTGGACGAGTAAACTGCCGCACTGCGGCGAAAGGGGCGGCGAAGGAGCCGCAGCCGGCGGCGAACACAAGCTTGCAACAACGCGGAGAGGCCATGTATCAGCACATCAAGGTGCCCAGCGAAGGGCAGAAAATCACCGTCAACAAGGACTACTCGCTGAACGTGCCCGATCAGCCGATCGTGCCGTTCATCGAGGGTGACGGCACCGGCATCGACATCACGCCGGTCATGATCAAGGTGGTCGACGCGGCCGTGGCCAAGGCCTATGGCGGCCGGCGCAAGATCGTCTGGATGGAGCTTTTTGCCGGGGAGAAGTCGACCAAGGTCTACGGTCCCGACGTCTGGCTGCCGGAAGAAACGCTCGCCGCGCTGCGCGAGTACGTGGTGTCGATCAAGGGCCCGCTGACCACGCCGGTCGGCGGCGGCATCCGCTCGATCAACGTCGCGCTCAGACAGGAACTCGACCTGTACGTGTGCCTGCGCCCGGTGCGCTACTTCAAGGGGGTTCCCAGCCCCGTGCGCGAGCCCGAGAAAACCGACATGGTCATCTTCCGCGAGAACTCGGAGGATATCTACGCCGGCATCGAGTACGAGGCCGAGTCGGACACGGCCAAGAAAGTGATCAAGTTCCTGCAGGACGAGAGGGGGGTGAGGAAGATCCGCTTTCCCGACACGTCGGGCATCGGCATCAAGCCGGTCTCCCGCGAGGGTACTGAGCGGCTGGTGAGGAAAGCGATCCAGTATGCGATCGACAACAAGCGCAAGAGCGTGACCTTCGTGCACAAGGGCAACATCATGAAGTTCACCGAGGGCGCCTTCGCCAAGTGGGGCTACGCACTGGCGACCAAGGACTTCGGTGCCGAGCTGCTCGACGGCGGGCCGTGGATGAAGATGAAGGCGGCGCACGGCGAGATCGTGCTCAAAGACGTGATCGCCGACGCGTTCCTGCAGCAGATCCTGCTGCGGCCGGCCGAATACGACGTGATCGCGACGATGAACCTGAACGGCGATTACATCTCGGATGCACTGGCCGCGCAGGTCGGCGGGATCGGCATCGCACCCGGCGCCAACCTGTCGGACTCGGTGGCCATGTTCGAGGCCACGCACGGCACGGCGCCGAAATACGCTGGGAAGGACTATGTGAACCCCGGCTCGGAAATCCTGTCGGCCGAAATGATGCTGCGCCACATGAGCTGGACCGAGGCAGCGGATCTGGTCGTTTCGTCGATGGAAAAGGCGATCCTGGCCAAGACCGTGACTTACGATTTCGCTCGACTGTTGCCGGGTTCGACCCAGGTGTCCTGTTCGGGATTCGGCGAAGCGATGATCAAGCAGATGTAGCGCCGGCGTTGGCCAGCGCGACGGCCGCAGCCGTCGAAAAAAAACCCCGCTGAGGCGGGGTTTTTCATCGGACCGGCGCCGTGCGTCAGGTGGCGCCTTGGGTGATGTTCGAGGCCTGCTTGCCCTTCGGGCCCGTCACCACGTCGAAGACGACCTTCTGTCCTTCCTTCAGGGTCTTGAAGCCGTTCATCTGGATGGCGGAAAAGTGTGCGAAGAGGTCTTCGCCTCCGTCGTCCGGAGTGATGAATCCATACCCTTTGGCGTCATTGAACCATTTCACCGTGCCTGTAGCCATTTCTTCTTTCCTTTGCTGCAACGTCACCTGAGGTGTCCCGCCCGGCCGCCGCGACCCTCTCGGCCCTGTTTGCGACTCCTCTCCCGGCCACGCCATCCCCCGCTGCTGCGATGGCGCCACCATCCGCCCGCGGTGCCAAGAAGCCCGATCAGGTCGAATGGCGGCATTTTCCAACAAGGGCAGTCGCCGTCAAGGGCCACGCTGCCGCGCTGTCGAAGATTCGATGCCGCGGCAGGCGATTGCCGCCGCACCCGATTTCCATGCCAAGGCCTGCCGTTCGGCGGCCAGACGCTGCCGCGATCCTGGCACGGCGACCAGAACAGCAGGGAACCAGGCGGTACGGTTGGCGGTCATCCACACACACGGTCGAGCCGAAGCGTCGAGTTCACTTATGATTAAGTCGCTATTGAACGCTGCGGTCGGCGCTTAGCGGTATCTACAATGGGGTCATGAGCGAGCGGTTCGATGAAGGCGCGGTTACCGAGAAGCAGGCTTCCCGGGTCAAGCCGCCGCCGATGTTCCAGGTCGTGCTGCTCAACGATGATTTCACGCCGATGGAGTTCGTGGTCGGCGTGTTGCAGAAGTTCTTCGGCAAGGGAAGGGAGCAGGCGACCCAGATCATGCTGAAGGTTCACCATGAGGGCCGCGGCGTATGCGGCGTCTATCCGCGGGACGTCGCTTCGTCGAAGGTCGAGCAGGTCTGCAGTTATTCACGCCAGCACCAGCATCCGTTGCAGTGCGTGATGGAGGAAGCATGATCGCGCAGGAACTGGAAGTCAGCTTGCACATGGCCTTCGTCGAGGCCCGGCAGGCGCGACACGAATTCATCACGGTCGAGCACTTGCTGCTGGCGCTGCTGGACAACCCGTCGGCGGCCGAGGTGCTGCGCGCCTGCGCCTGCAACATCGAAGACCTCCGCAAGAGCCTGCAGAACTTCATCGCCGACAACACGCCGACGCTGCCGCCGAATTCGGAGGCCGACACGCAGCCGACGCTGGGATTCCAGCGGGTGATCCAGCGGGCGATCATGCACGTGCAGTCGACCAGCAACGGCAAGAAGGAGGTCACCGGCGCCAATGTGCTGGTGGCGATCTTCGGCGAGAAGGATTCGCACGCCGTCTATTACCTGCACCAGCAGGGCGTCACCCGGCTGGACGTGGTCAACTTCATTTCGCACGGCATCACCAAGTCGCCGCAGGGCGAGGAAAAGGCCAAGGGCAAGGAAAGCGAGAAGGAAGACGAGCAGACTGAAGGACGTGAAGCGCAGACCTCGCCGCTGGAGCAGTACACGGTCAACCTGAACCAGATGGCCAAGGACGGCAAGATCGATCCACTGATCGGCCGCGAGCCGGAAGTCGAGCGGGTGATCCAGGTGCTGTGCCGCCGCCGCAAGAACAATCCGCTGCTGGTCGGCGAAGCCGGTGTGGGCAAGACGGCAATCGCCGAAGGGCTCGCCTGGCGCGTCGTCAAGGCCGACGTGCCGGAAATCCTCGAAAGCGCCAGCGTCTATTCATTGGACATGGGCGCACTGCTGGCCGGAACGAAGTACCGCGGCGACTTCGAGCAGCGACTGAAGGCCGTGCTCAAGCAGCTGAAATCGAATCCGAACGCGATCCTATTCATTGACGAGATCCACACGCTGATCGGCGCTGGCTCGGCTTCCGGCGGCACGCTGGATGCGTCGAACCTGCTGAAGCCGGCGCTGGCCAGCGGGCAGCTGAAGTGCATCGGTGCGACGACCTACAACGAGTACCGCGGTATCTTCGAGAAGGATCACGCGCTGTCGCGCCGGTTCCAGAAGATCGATGTGACCGAGCCCACGGTGCAGCAGACGATCGAGATCCTGAAGGGACTGAAGTCGCGCTTCGAGGAGCACCACGGCGTGCGTTACTCGTCCAGCGCGATCCAGGCCGCGGCCGAGCTGTCGGCACGCTATATCAACGACCGCCACCTGCCCGACAAGGCGATCGACGTGATCGACGAGGCCGGCGCCGCGCAGCGCATCCTGCCGGTGAGCAAGCGCAAGAAGACGATCGGCAAGACCGACGTCGAGGACATCATTGCCAAGATCGCGCGCATCCCGCCGCAGACCGTCTCGTCCGACGACCGCACGCAGCTGAAGAACCTCGAGCGCAACCTGAAGAACGTCGTATTCGGCCAGGACCCGGCGATCGAGGCGCTGTCGGCGGCGATCAAGATGGCCCGCTCGGGGCTGGGCAAACCGGACAAGCCGATCGGCGCGTTCCTCTTCTCGGGGCCGACCGGAGTGGGCAAGACCGAGGTCGCCAAGCAGCTGGCCTTCACGATGGGCATCGAGCTGATCCGCTTCGACATGTCCGAGTACATGGAGCGCCATGCGGTCAGCCGCCTGATCGGCGCGCCGCCCGGCTACGTCGGCTTCGACCAGGGTGGCCTGCTGACCGAGGCGATCAGCAAGAAGCCGCACGCGGTGCTGCTGATGGACGAGATCGAGAAGGC
>JBFGOX010000156.1:0-6503 GCA_041565015.1 Burkholderiaceae bacterium | reverse complement strand
GCTGACCGTCGTTCCGGTGGCCGGTCGCGCCGGCGTTCGACAGTTCGGCTTCGCGCGCCAGGCGATCGGCGCGCGCCATCAGTTCGCTCCAGGCAGCGAAACCCGCGCCGTGCAACCGCTGAGCCTCCTCGCCAAGGCTGGCCGCGAAACGATCGACGCGCAGATACGGGAACCCGGCAACCCGCGGCGATTGCGCATCGCGCGTGCCGACGGCATCGACACGTTGGTCGACCTCGCGCAGCAGCCGTGCGCAGTCGCCGGCCGCGCCGGCACGCTGCAGGTGTTCGGCGATCGGTGGCCGCGCGTACGGATCGACGCTTGCGCAACCGGTCAGCAGCGCCACGACGGCGAGCAGCACGCGCGGCCGCGTCATGACGTCGACCTCTCGATCGACGGCCTGGCTGCCTGCCGGCGCTCGATCTCGTTGAGCATCGCTTCGAACTGCCCGCGCAGCGCGGCCCGGACCAGCGGCCGGCCAAACAGCACCCCGATCAGTGTTGGAATCGACTCCGTCAGCTCGAACTGCGCGTCGTAGTCGAGGCGAACGCCGGCGCGACCGGCCACCGGAACGACGGTCAGCGCATAGCGGCCGGTGAACTCGCGCAGCGTCGGCAACTGACCGTCGATCAGGCCCGGATCGGACCGGGCCAGCACACGGCCGTACGGTTCATGCCGGACGGTCAACCGCATCTGCACCGGCCACTCGAAGAACAGCAGGCGGAAGCCGCCGCTAAGCAGGACGGTCAGCTGGTTGCCGTCCCGCGCGAGGATCCGAACGCGACGAATGTCCGGCACGAATTCGGGCAGCCGTTCGTAATCGGTGAGCGTCCCCCAGGCGATCGACAGATCGGCGGCGACATCGGCCGAGGCCCGCACGAAGTACGTTGCGCCCTCGCGTTGCACATCGACGTGCGGCTCGGTCGACAAGGCCAGCCCTGCCGAGCCGCTCGCCAGCATCAGCGTCGCCGCGACCGAATGGATCCAGCGCCGGCACGGTCCGCCCGCCGCAGCAGCGCGCGCGATGCCACCGCTGTCTCGGCACTCGCCGGGCTGCCGCAGTCGGCCAACGACCCAGCCGCGCAGACTGAACAACCACATGCATTGCATTATGCGCAAATCGCGCCGCCGGGATCTCGCACGCGGCCCGTTGGACCGTCCGATCGGGCGCAGCCTCGCGTGTCCTGCGCGCGGACCGGCGCAATCGCCGCAAACCAAACCGTCGGCGACGGGACGATCGCCGCCAGCGCGTCAGTCCGCCGCGCTGGCCTGCCGGAGCGCCAGCGTGCGGATCGATTGCGCATTGGTCCACGAGAAGCAGGCGTCGGCCGCGTCGCGCCACGGCAGCCATCGATGACGGACATGCTCGCGCGGTGCGAGTTGCGGCGTGAACGGCCCGGATACCTGCAGGGCGAACACGTGCTCGGTGTTGTGCGTAACTTCCGCCGCATAGCGATGCCGCCACTGCGGATAGATCGCATAACGATGAATCAGCTGCAGGTCGCGGAACTGCGCCGGCGCATGCACCAGTCCCGTTTCCTCGGCGGTCTCGCGGGCGCAGGTCTCGGCCAGCGTTTCAGCTGGCGAGGCGCGGCTTCCGGTCACCGACTGCCAGAATCCCGGAAAGTCCGCGCGCTCGAGCAGCAGCACCTCGAGCGACGGCGTGTGGATCAGAACGAGCACCGATTCGGGCAGTTTGAAGATCATCGGGTCGGATGCGGTGCGACGCGGTCTCGAACGCGGCAAGACCTCAATTGCCGACGTAGGTCGCCAGCAATTCATCGACGGCGCCCTCGCCTGCGTAGCGGTACAGGCGCTCGAGGATCACGGCCGGCAGGCGTTCATCGGACCATTCGGCGGCGAGCAGACGCGGCAGCGCCGAGTCGAGCGTGCGAAAGCCGCTCTTGCGCACGATCGCCCGATCGAGCCGGTCCCAGAAGGTCGCACCGGTGTTGTGCAATTCGCCACGCGCAGCGGCCTCGCCCGACTGAACGCGCCGCTGCGCCTCGCGCAGGCGGACGCCCGGGGTCCGCAGCGGGTCGATCAGGCGGCGTTCGGCAGCGGTCACCGCCTCGCCCGGCAGGTCGGACCGGCGCAGGGCCTTGATCGCGTAGTACTGGGCAAGGCTTTCTCGGACCCACAACGGCACGGCCGCAGGCGCCATCTGCAGGAACTGCTCGCGCAGGATCAGCAGCAGCACCGATTCGGGCTGCTGCAGGCGTCCTTCGCGCGCCGCAACCGACAGCAGCAGCGTGCGAAAGCCCGAAACGGCAACCGGGTCGCCCGCCTCGGTGCCGGTCAGCCAGACGACCGTGCTGCGCCATGCCGGAGCCGGGCGCACGCGCATGATCTGCGTCAGATAGCGCAGGGCTCGCCGCTGCTGTTCCACCAGGTCGCGCAGATCGGCGCCGCTCGCGTTGACGTGGATGGTTTCGGCACCGCTTTCATGCACCGTCACGCGCGGCAGTTCGCCGATCAGATAAAAACCCGGTGCGGCTTCCCGGTCGGGCACGACGCGGCGCGGCGCGCGGCGGGCTGGCTCGCCGCCATGCACCGGGCCCGCGCCGGCAAACTCGATCTCGCCGGCATGCGGTGCTTCGTCGACCGGCCGCAGCAAGGACGTGGCTTCGCTGAACAGCCAGAAACCGGCGCGCGCGTCGAATACGCTTTCCAGCGACCGCGGGTCGACGCCGGCATCGGCCGCGGTCCTGAACGACACCGTCCATGAGAGCCGCACACAATTCCAGCCCTGCACGCGCCAGGCGCCGGCCGAATCCGGCGCCAGCGGCGCGCCGTCGCAGCGCAGGTCGGTCGCCTGCGGCATCAGGCGCTGGGCCATGCCGCGCACCTGGACGCTGAAATCCTGCGCGCGACGCGCCGCGGGCAGTTCGACCACCACGCGCGCGGCCATCGGCGCGGCCGGATCAAGCTCGACGCGGTACGGCCACGAGTCTGCCTGCGCCGCGCCGCAGGCGACGGCCAGCAGCGCCGCGGCGCGGATCACGCCGCCTTGGTCTCGACCGGCGGCTGTGTGCCGCGCACGCGGATGTGCAGTTCGCGCAGTTGCCGCTCATCGACGGTCGACGGCGCCTGCGTCAGCAGGCACTGGCCGCGCTGCGTCTTCGGGAAGGCGATCACGTCGCGGATCGATTCGGCGCCGGCCATCATCGTGACGATGCGATCGAGGCCAAAGGCGATGCCGCCGTGCGGCGGCGCGCCGTATTGGAGGGCGTCGAGCAGGAACCCGAACTTGGCGCGCGCCTCCTCGGGCCCGATCTTCAGGGCGCGGAAGACCTTGCTCTGCACCTCCTCGCGGTGGATCCGCACCGAGCCGCCGCCGATCTCCCAGCCATTGAGCGCCATGTCGTAGGCCTTGGCCAGGCACTTCGACGGGTCGGTCTCCAGGTAGTCGATGTGCTCGTCCTTCGGGCTGGTGAACGGGTGGTGCGCGGCGACGAAGCGGCCTTCGTCCTCGTCGTACTCGAACATCGGGAAGTCGACCACCCACAGCGGCCGCCAGCCCTGCTCGGACAGGCCACGCGCGCGGCCGAACTCGCTGTGGCCGATCTTGGTGCGCAGCGCGCCCATGCTGTCGGCGACGACCTTGGCGCGGTCGGCGCCGAAGAAGATCACGTCGCCATCGGCCGCGCCGGTGCGCTCGAGGATCTGTGCCAGCGCCGCATCGTGCAGGTTCTTGACGATCGGGCTCTGCAGGCCGTCACGGCCCTTGGCCATCTCGTTGACCTTGATGTAGGCGAGTCCCTTGGCGCCGTAGATCTTGACAAAGTCGGTCATCGCGTCGATTTCCGAGCGCGGCATCTCGCCACCGCCCGGCACGCGCAGCGCCGCGACGCGCCCATCGGCGAGTTCGGTCGCGCTCCTGAAGACCTTGAAGTCGACGTCGCGCACCACGTCAGTGAGGTCCGTGAGCTCGAGCTTCACGCGCAGGTCGGGCTTGTCCGAGCCGAAGCGCGACATCGCTTCGGCGTACGGCATGACCGGGAACGGGTCGGGCAACTGAACGTCGAGCACCTCCTTGAACACCGCACGGATCATGCTTTCCATGACCGCGCGGATCTCCTGCTCGGCGAGGAAGCTGGTCTCGACGTCGATCTGCGTGAACTCCGGCTGGCGGTCGGCGCGCAGGTCCTCATCGCGGAAACACTTGACGATCTGGTAGTAGCGGTCGAAACCGGAAACCATCAGCAGCTGCTTGAACAGCTGCGGCGACTGCGGCAGCGCGTAAAAATGCCCTGCGTGCACGCGCGAAGGCACCAGGTAGTCGCGCGCGCCCTCGGGCGTGCTGCGCGTGAGCATCGGCGTTTCGATGTCGATGAAGCCAGCCGCGTCGAGAAACCGGCGCACGGCCATCGCCACCCGGTAGCGCAGCCGCAGGCTCTTCTGCATCGGCGCACGGCGCAGGTCGAGCACGCGGTGAGTCAGGCGCGTCGCCTCGGAAAGATCCTCGTCGTCGAGCTGGAACGGCACTGCGACCGACGGGTTCAGGATCGCCAGTTCCTCGCACAGCACCTCGATCTGTCCGGACACGAGGTTGGCGTTGACGGTGCCCGCGGGACGCTCGCGCACGCGACCGACCACCTTCAGGCAGAACTCGTTGCGGATCTTCTCGGCGCTGGCGAAAACGCCGACGCGATCGGGATCGCAGACCACCTGCACCAGCCCTTCACGGTCGCGCAGGTCGATGAAGATGACGCCGCCGTGGTCGCGCCGGCGGTGCACCCAGCCGAATAACGTGACACTCTGGCCGATGAACTTCGTGTCCACCAGGCCGCAGTATTCGGTACGCATGAAAGCTCCAGTTGATTGTGATTGACGCCGCGGCAGCCTGACCGCGCGCCGGCTTGTTTCGGATCAGCTCGGGGATCGACCGCAGGTTCGACCGGTGCGACCGGACAGCGCTACCCGCCCGGCCGCGTCCGGTTTCGGCCCCGCCCAGTCGCCGCCTTGGCCGTGCGCGCGCGACGTGACCGCACCGGTCGATGACAGTCGCAGCAGGCAATGGGCATCATGTGGCGGTGTTGCGGCGAAAGGTACGAATTCTATCGATCCGCCGCCTGCGCGGGATTTTCGGTGGTCAGCGCCGCGGGCTTTGGCGGCCGTCGCCGACCGGCGTCTGTCGGCGTGACCACGCCGAGCGAGACATGGAACTTGAAGGCCTCGTCGACGGTGACATCGAGGTCGCGCAACTCGGTGGGGTCGGCCATGATCACGTAGCCGGAGGTCGGATTCGGCGCCGTCGGCACATAGACCGTGACCTTGTCGTGACCGACGTGCGGCTCCAGTCGCTCGCCGGGCGCGCCGACGACGAAGCCCATTGTCCACTGGCCACGCTGGGGAAATTCGACCAGCACAACCTTGCGGAAGGCGTTGCCCTTTTGCGAGAGCATCGTGTCGGAGACCTGCTTCACGCTCGAATAGATCGCGTTGACGATCGGAATCCTGGCCACCAGGGCCTCCCACCAGCGCAGCAGTCGCTGGCCGAGGAAGTTCGCCGCCAGCACGCCGGTGATCAGGATGATCAGAACCGACACCAGCAGGCCAAAGCCGGGCAGGCGCATGCCGAAGGCGATCTCCGGCCGCCACGCCTCGGGCAGCAGCAATACCGTGCGGTCCATCGTCGTGATCACGAAATCGATGATCCACAGCGTTACCGCCAGCGGCAGCCAGATCAGCAGACCGGTGATCAGGTATTTCTTCAGCATGTCGGCGCGGCCTTCTGCTCGCTGTCAGTACTTCGTCGGTGGCGAAGGTCGCAGGCGACGTTGCGTTGGGAGACGCGCGGCAGGCGCCCGGCAGCCGGCCGGCGCGCACCGGGAAACGGCACCAGCGTCAGGCCCGCCGCTCCCCACGCCGGCAGTTCCGGAGCCGGCGCGGGGGGCATCGCAAATTCGGGCACTCCATGCGATGTGGGCCAGGCTGCGCCGTGACATCGCGCGGGCGGCGGTCGACTGACGTTGGCACGGCGATCAGCTGCAGGCCGCGCAGCCGCCACTGCCGCAGGCCGCGGCCGGAGCCGCCGCAGCTGGCGCTGGCGATGGGGCAGCGTCGCCCGACGGCTTGGTCGCTTCTGTGGTCCCCTCCGGCTTCGTGTCGGCGGGTTTGGCGCCGGACTTCGCGGCCGAGCCGTTCTTGAAATCAGTGACATACCAGCCACTGCCCTTCAACTGAAAGCCTGCGGCCGTCAGTTGTTTGGCAAACGACGCGCTGCCACACGATGGGCAATCGGTCAGCGGGGCATCGGAAAGCTTCTGCAGCAGGTCTTTTTCGTGCCCGCAGGACGAGCACTTGTACGCATAGATCGGCATGGCGGCCCCCGGAGGATCGGTAACTGGCTGAATTGTAAGTGGTTACGCAACGGCTGCCGAGGCGATATGGGGTCGCTGCGCAATTTTCCAACAGGCCTGCCCGCCAGGGGCGCTGCCCGGGGGCATCGGCGGCTTTTGCGTGGCCGGGCGCTTGGACTTCGCCGGGGGCTGGCGCAAACT
>JBFGOX010000155.1:0-6527 GCA_041565015.1 Burkholderiaceae bacterium | reverse complement strand
CGGCCGGTTACTTCATCCAGCCCTTTTCCTTGTAGTACTTGGCCGCACCGTCGTGCAGCGGCGCCGACAGACCGTTCTTGATCATGTCCTTCGGATCGAGATTGGCGAACGCCGGGTGCAGCTTCTTGAAGTCTTCGAAGTTCTCGAATACCGCTTTGACGACCTGATAGACGACGTCGGCCGGAACCTTGCTCGACGACACGAAAGTCGCCATCACACCATAGGTCGGCGTCGGATCCGGATTGCCAGCGTAGACGCCGCCGGGGATCGACACTTTGGCGTAGTACGGATTGGCGGCGACCAGCTTATCGACCGCCGGCCCCGTCAGCGCGACCAGCTTGGCGCCACAGGTCGTGGTCGGATCCTGGATGTTTGCCGACGGATGGCCAACGCCATAGAAGAAGCCGTCGATCTTGTTGTCGCACAGCGCGGCGCCATGCTCGTCAGCCTTCAGCTCGGAAGCCAGCGAGAAATCGCCCGTCTTCCAGCCCAGCGCACCGAGCAGCTCTTCCATCGACGCGCGCGTGCCGGAGCCCGGGTTGCCGATGTTGAAGCGCTTGCCCTTCATGTCCATGAAGTTCTTGACCCCGGCTTCCTTGCGCGCCACCACCGTGAACGGCTCCGGGTGCACCGAGAACACCGCACGCAGTTCCTTGAACGGACCCTGGTCCTTGAACACGCTGGTGCCATTCAGCGAGTGGTATTGCCAGTCGGACTGCGCCACGCCCATGTCGAGTTCGCCGGCGCGGATCGTGTTGATGTTGTACACGGAGCCGCCCGTGGATTCGACCGAGCAGCGGATGCCGTGCTTGGCGCGGTCCTTGTTGACCAGGCGGCAGATCGAGCCGCCGGCCGCGTAGTACACGCCGGTCACGCCGCCGGTGCCGATGGTGATGAACTTCTGCTGCGCCTGCGCCGCTGCGGGGACGGCAATCGCGCCGGCAAAAGCCAGAGCGCCGATGGCGCCGAGAATCTTGTTGCGTTTGAACATGCTTGTGCTCCTCTTGGTTGTTGCAGACAACGATGTGCTGCTTATCCGGGCCGATGGCCCGTCCGAACGGGGCGTACGTATTGCCATCCTCTGGGCCGCACGCTCATTCGCCCTTCGCGGGCAAAACCTGCTAGAGGTCCACGCCCATTTCGCTGATCAGGGCCTCGCGCCGCCTCAGTTGCTGCAGACTGCGCGCGCCCATCTTCTCCGCTACAACGGTCAGCAGCGCCTCGGCGACGACAAAAAGCGCTGCCGTGCTGTTGCCGAAAAAACTGCCGCCCGTCTCGCACACGAACGCCGTATCGGCAACCGTCGCCAGCGGTGACGCATGCGAGTCGGTCAGCGCAATCACGCGCATGCCCTGCTCCGCGGCGATACGCGCCGTTTCGATCGCCACGCGCGTGTACGGCGAGCAGGACACGATGACAACCACGTCATCAACGTCCAGCTGGGCCAGCCCGTGCGCCAGACCGTGTTCCGACGGTGCCAGCATCGACACGTCGCTGCGCAGCATGCCGAGGCCGTACGACATGAAATACGCCACTGCATACATCTGCCGGGCGCCGAAGGTGCGCACCCGGCGCGCCTCGATCAGCAGCGCGGCCGCTGCCTGCAGCGCCTCACCGCTGATCTGGTCGGTGGTCGCAGCAATGTTCGCTGCCTCGTCCTGCGCGATGCGCCCCAGGATCGCCTCCGGTTGTTCCCGTCCTGACGGTGCCCTCAGCAGGTCACGCGCCCGCTCGCTGTAAAAGTGCCCCTTGCCGTACAGATGGTGGCGAAAGACATCCTGGAACTCGTTGAAGCCGCTGTACCCCAGCCGCTTCGACAAACGGGTCAAGGTCGAGGCATTGACGCCTGCGGCCGCCGCCACCTCGGATATCGACGACATTGCCATCTGCCCCGGCGCATCGACGATGCTCTCCAGCGCACGCAACGCGCGCCCGCCGAGCCTCGTCGATGCCTTCTTGGTGTGGATCCGCGCAACCAAGCTCCGTAACTGCTCGAGCGTTCGTGGCGGCGCGTCCCGGTCTTGTACAGCCGTCTCCATCCGCCCCCCTTGCTTGCCAGCAAGCCTACTTGAGTTCGGCAGAAGACGCAAATTCCTTTGCGCAAACGGGCTATCCCGCAAAAAAAAATGCATGATCTCGGGGCCTTGGGCTTGCAGCGCGTGAACTGTGCGGAAAGACATGGGAAACGCGCAGCGGCAAAAATGCCGTTGCCCTGTGGCGCCGAAAGCGCCAGCTCTGGCCGGCTGGCGCGCCTGGCCAGCTAGCGCTTGACCCCGGTGGCGCCGTCGATCGCCTGCCGCAGCCGGTCGACCAGCATGTCGAGTTCGGCGTCGCTGATGATGAACGGCGGCGCGAGCAGGACATGGTCGCCGGTCTTGCCGTCGATCGTGCCTCCCATTGGATAACACGCCAGCCCGGCCGCCATCGCCCGCTTCTTGATGTCAGCAGACAGTTTGCGCCCGGGATCGAACGGCTCCTTGGTGGCGCGATCGCGGACGATCTCGAGACCCCGGAACAGCCCCCGGCCACGAACCTCGCCGACATGCGGGTGCTCGCCGAATGCAGCATTCAGCCGCGTGGCGAGTTTTTCGCCCTGCTGCGCACAATGTTCGATCAGGCCGTCGCGCTTCAGCACTTGCTGCACGGCGAGCGCCGCGGCGCAGGCGGTCGGGTGTCCGATGTACGTGTGGCCGTGCTGGAAGAAGCCCGAACCCTGCGCTATTGCGTCGATGATCCTGCCGCCGACCAGCACCGCCCCGACCGGCTGGTAGCCGCCACCGAGACCCTTGGCCACCGCCATCAGGTCCGGGGCAACGCCTTCCTGCGTGCAAGCATGCAGCGTGCCGGTGCGGCCCATGCCGCACATCACTTCGTCGAGGATCAGCAGAATGCCGTGCCGGTCACACAGTTCGCGCACCGCCTTGAAATAGCCTGCGGGCGCCGTCAGGCAGCCGCTGGTGGCACCACCGACGGTCTCGGCAACGAAAGCGATGACCTTGTCGCCGCCGATGCGGTTGATCGCCGCCTCGATTTCGGCAAGCAGCCGCGCGCAGTACTGAGCCTCGGATTCGTTTGCGCGCCGGTCACGGTACGGATAGGTCGGCGCGACGTGCTCGACGTCGATGAGCAGCGGTGCGAACTGCGCCCGCCGCCAGGCATTGCCGCCGACCGACAGCGCGCCGAGCGTGTTGCCGTGATAGCTGTTGCGGCGGGCAATGAACCGGGCGCGCTGCGGCTGGCCGATTTCGACGTAATACTGGCGCGCCAGTTTCAGCGCCGCCTCCATGGCCTCTGAGCCGCCCGAGACGAGGTAGACATGCGACATGCCGGCCGGCGCGTCAGCGATCAGCGCATCGGCGAGTTCCTCGGCCGGCTGCGTCGAGAAGAAGCTCGTGTGCGCGTAGGCGATCTTGTCGATCTGTGCGTGCATCGCGGCGATGACGTCCGGGTGACCGTGACCAAGGCACGACACGGCGGCGCCTCCGGACGCATCGAGATAGCGCTTGCCCTCGGCATCCTCGATGAAGCAGCCCTTTCCGGACACGGCCAGCGGATACTGGCCGCGCAGTTGCCGGTGCAGGATGTGCGATTCGTGATGCATCAGAAACCTCCGGCGCGAGTCTTTATGCAGGACGGCCATTGTATGCAGTCATGCATTGCGCAGTGCGTCTGCTAGCGTCGGCGCTTCTACGTAATCGAGTCCGCCATGCTTCGGACGATCGCTGCCGCGATCCTCGTCGCAATCGCCGCGTGCACGCCCAGGCCGGCGCCGTCGGCGTCGGCCGCAGCCTTCTCGTTCGCGCTGCTTGGCGATGCGCCCTACAGCACGGCCGACGAAGATCGCTTTGCAGCGATGCTCGAGCAGATCAACGACGACGCCTCGCTGCGGTTCGTGCTGCATGTCGGCGACATCAAGGGCAGCGCCGAGCCATGCAGCGATGCGCTGCTGCGCCGGCGGCTGGCGCAATTCGACGCGGTGCGAACGGCGCTTGTCTACACGCCCGGCGACAATGAATGGACTGATTGCCACCGGCGCAGCGCCGGGGGTTTTCACCCGCTCGATCGGCTCGCCGTCCTGCGACGGCTAGCATTCCCGAATCCGAATCGCTCGTTCGGACAACGTCCCCTTGCACTGCAGTCGCAGGCCGATGCGGGACCCTACCGGGAATTCGCCGAGAACACGCTGTTCACTTACCAGGGTGACGATTTCGTAACCCTGCACGTCGTTGGCAGCAAGAACGACCTTGAACCATGGTTCGGCATCGATCGTAGCGATCGCGCCGATGCGCCTCGCGCCGATCGTCTTGCCGCCTTCCGACGGCGAGAGGCGGCGAATCTCGCCTGGCTCAAGATCGCCTTTTCCAGCGCCGAGTCCGCCGGCGCCATCGCGTTGGTTGTGCTGATGCAGGCCAATCCGCGCTTTGAACTCGCCGCTGGCGATCCGCGTCGCGCCGGCTTCGACCCCGTGATCGACGAACTGCGCCGGCTGACGCTGCGCTTTGGTCGTCCGGTCCTGCTGGCGCACGGGGACCAGCATGTCTACCTCGTCGACCAGCCGCTGACGCAAGCGCAACCGCCATTGACCAATCTGTGGCGCGTGCAGACCTACGGCCATCCGTGGCCGCATTGGGTTCGCGTCAGCGTCGACCCGCGCCGGGCCGATGTTTTTTCTTTCCGCTCGGGCCCGCCGGCAGCGAAGCAATAGCGAGCGCACACTGACATCTGGGCCTTTGTGGGCCTTTGCATGCAGCGTCTGTTTGTCCGACGCCCCGGGCAACATTTCTCGGCGGGGCAGTGACCAGGGCGTGAGCCTTGCGCACATGCCCGCTACAGCCGGTATCGCGGATAGGCCCAATTACATGAGCAAGCGCTCAAATCAGGTCACAACGTCCCTTTGCCTCGGCCGTCCGGCGACTGCGGACCGATGGCTCGCAATGTCAGACCGGCGGCGGAGCCAGCCCTGACCATATCCCGTTTTTGCGGGATACCATGCCGCTCGGTGCCTTCGGAAACGGCCGCGCGCGCCGATCCAAAGCGAAAGCCGGATGAGCGGCCCCGCCCGCGTCGGCAACGCGCCAGCAACCGTTGCGGGACTGACCGAAGTCAGACGGGCCGAGCCCATCAATTCACGAACTGGAACCGACCTCGCCGATGTCCGATAAGCGCGAATCCGAGTTGTGGGATCCGCAAACGCACTCCGGGCCGTTAACAGCGGTCGAACCACTAGCGGTCGCGGAGGCCGTCGAGCCGGCTGACGATCGGACGGCGACGCCACTGCTCGACCGTCCGCAAGCGGTCGCATCGAGCGGGGGGGTCTGGTCGCGTAATTTCGGCCGCCTCTGGCTGCAGTGGCTTAGCCAGCAGTTCGCCAGCGGTGTCGGCCGCCGGCTGTTCACGATGTTCGTGCTGGCCGCGTCAGTGCCCGTCGCGCTGATGTCGGCGCTGTCCTTCTCGCAGGTATCCAACGTCCTGCGCCAGGAGCGTGATCGCGAACTGGTTCAGGCCGCACGGACCTACGGCCTGACTGTGCTCGAGCGGCTCCGATGGGCAGAGACGGTGCTGATCGATGTGGGCAGCGGGCCGAATCCCGCCGCACGTTTGGCACCGCGCGTTGGCCATGAACTGCTGGGCGCAAGCGTTCTCGACCGCAGCGGCAAGCCATTGACGCAGCTGGGCCAGCCCCCCCGGCTCACCGGTTTCGATGTCAGGTCGATCGACACCGGACACGACCGTCGCCGTACGGCATTGCTGGCCGAGGAAGCGGGCGACGCGACTGCGCCCGAGCTCGTCTACGCGGTGCCTGGCCAGGGCGACGTTGGCTTCATCGCCGTCGCGCTGGCACCGTCGTTCGTGTGGGGCAATCGCGCGGCCGACCCCGAAAACACCGGGGTGTGCGTGGCCGCCAGCACCGGCCAGAGGCTGTTCTGCGCGCAGCCGATGCCCGCCAAAGTGCTACTGCGGCTGACCGTGGAAACGCCGCGTGGGGAGCGAACGGCGCAGTTCGAGCGAGACGGAGAGACGATGCGCGCCGGCGCGTCGATGCTGGATGTCGATGCGCACTTCCGCGGACCCGATCTGGCGGTCGTCGCCACGCAGGCAGAGTCGCACCTGTTGCGGCCGGCAAATGCCTTTGGGGCCATGTTCCTGCCGATCGCCGGACTATCGGCACTATTGGTCGTTCTGCTCAGCGTCAACCAGATGCGGCGGATCCTGGGCCCGCTGCACGGGCTGCTCGAAGGCATGCGGCGCGTTGCCGACCGGAACTTCGGCGACCCGGTGCCGGTGTCGAGCAACGACGAGTTCGGCCAGATTGCGAAGTCGTTCAACAAGATGACCGCGCAGCTCGGGCTGCACTTCCGCACGCTGTCGGCCTTTTCGGAGATCGACCGCACGATCCTGACCACCGTCGACATGCGCCAGGTGGCCGACATCGCGCTCACCTGCATCCGGGAGATCGCCGGCAACGTCAAGGTCGTCAGCCTGGGCCTGCTCGAAGCCGACGCCCCGGGCCGCACGCAGGTCTACCT
>JBFGOX010000154.1:0-6545 GCA_041565015.1 Burkholderiaceae bacterium | reverse complement strand
CGTCTTGACGCCGGAGTCCTTGGCCGCGACCACCGTCAGCACCTGGTCGGAGTTGTTCAGCATCAGGCCGCGGATCGGCTGCGGGCCCCACATCTTCACGCCGAACTCGAACACGCCTTCCTGCGCCAGGTAGCTGCCGCCGACGCCGTTGGCCGAGAACTGCACCTGGCCTTCGCGCACCGGCAGCGTACGGGCGACGTCGCTCTTGCCGGGCAGCACGCGCAGGTTGATGCCGTAGCGCTGTTTCAGCGCGTTGCCGATCGCCACTGCCTGGTTGTAGCCGCCCGAGCCGACGTCGTAGGCGCTCCAGGCCAGCGTGCCGGGCAGCCCGGCGGGCGGCGCGGTCTGTGCAAGACCGGGCGCTGCCGCGAGCCCGAGGCCGCAAGCGACCATCGATGCATTGGCCAAACGTACGAAGGGCACATTGAGGTTCATTGAATGTCTCCTTTCTCTCGGTTCTGATTGACGCGTGCTGCAATCCACACGCCGTCCCGCTTCAGTCCACGGGTCTCGTTGTGAAGCGCATCAGGACACACCGGCCGCCGGTCGTCAAGCGATTTGTCACCGACTCAGGCGGGCATGCGCGGGCTCGTTTCAGTCGATACCGCCCGCCACGCCGCGCCAGTACTTGAACGTTCCCATCGCGCTGGCGATCAGCGCGCCGCCGGCATCGAGAACACGCGCTTCGCAGGTGCACAGCGAGGCGCTGGCGCTCAGCACGCGGCCTTCGGCGGTCAACGCCCCGCGGCCGGGTTTGACGAAGTGCGACGACATCTGCACGGTGACCACGGTCGTCGTCGGTGCGTCGACCTGCGAAGTCGCGGCGCGCGCCATCGCCACGTCGAGCAGCGTCATCAGCACGCCGCCATGCGCTGCGGCCAGCATGTTGCAGAACTCGTCCTTCAGTTCGGGCAGCAGCAGTCGTGAACGGCCGGCCTCGGCCGGCTGCTGCTGAAGGCCGAGCAAACGCAGGAACGGGATCTGGTCGATCGGGACCTGGCTCATTTCGTTGCGCTCTCCTGTTCAGTCGACGGATCGGCTGCCGGATAGCGTCGCGACAGGGCCTCGGCGACGCATACCGGGACGTCCGAGCCTTCGCGTTCGATCGTCACCCGCAATGTCAGCTGCACGCCGCCGTCGACCGGCTCGCAGGCCAGCAGCTCGAAGCGGCCGCGCAGCCGGCTGCCGACCGGCACCGGCGCCGGAAAGCGCACGCGGTTCAGCCCGTAGTTGATGCCGGCGCGCTGGTTGGTGAATTTGAATGCGGAGGCCGCGAACAGCGGCAGCAGCGAAAGCGTCAGGTAGCCGTGCGCCACCGTGGCGCCGTAGGGGCCGGCCGCCGCGCGCTCGGGATCGACGTGGATCCACTGCTCGTCGCCGGTGACGGCGGCGAAAGTGTCGATCCGCGCCTGGTCGATCGTGATCCAGTCGCTGATGCCGAGCACGCTGCCGACGCGCTGCGGCAGATCTTCGAGGCGGTAGCCGGGTATCGTCATGTATGACCTCGTCGCGCTTCGATGAGATGCGTTGCGCTGGATCTGCGGCCGCAGTCCTTCATTCGCTGGCCTGGGCGTCGCGCGCGTCCTGCCGCTGCTGCAGTTCGCGCCACATCACCTTGCCGGCGCCGGACTTCGGCAGCGACTCGACGAACTCGACCACGCGTGGGCACTTGTAGGCGGCCATCTGTTCGTGCGCCCAGTCGATGACCTGCTGCGCGCCGATCTTTCCCTTCTGCTCGGGCTTGAGCACGACCACCGCCTTGACCGTCTCGCCGCGCCTCGCATCGCGCGTCGAGATCACGCACACTTCCTCGATCGCCGGGTGGTGGTACATCAATGATTCGACCTCGGCCGGCCAGACCTTGTAGCCGGCGGCGTTGATCATCCGCTTCAGCCGGTCGGCCATGAAGAAGTAGCCGTCTTCGTCGACGTAGCCGAGGTCCCCGCTGCGCAGGAAGCGTTTGCCGTCGAGTTCGATGAAGGCCGCGCGGGTGGCGGCCTCGTTGCGCCAGTAGCCTTGCATCACCTGCGGTCCGTGCATGATGATTTCGCCGGTCTGGCCCGGCGGCAGTTCACGCAGCGTCTCAGGGTCGATCACGCGCGAATCGACGTCGAACAGCGGCACGCCAAGGCACTGCGCCCTTGGCCGCTGTGGCGGATTCAGATGTGTGGCGGCCATCGTCTCGGTCATGCCGTAGCCCTCGACGTAGTCGAGCCCGGTCAGATCCTTCAGCTTGCGGCAGATGGCGGCCGGCATCGCCGCGCCGCCGCCGCGGATGCCGGCGAGGCTCGACAGGTCGTAGTCGCCGAGGCGCGGATTGGCAAGGAAGTCGATCAGCATCGTCGAGATCGTCTGCCACACCGTCACCCGGTAGCGGGCGATGCAGGCCGCCGCCGCATCGCGGTTCCAGCGCGGTAGCACGATGATCGTCGCCCCGATGTACAGCGGCCCGCCGAGGCTGCCGCTCATCCCGGTGACGTGGAACATCGGCAGCGCGGTCAGGTACACGGCGTCCTGCGTGCGGCCGAACCAGTTGACGCCGCCGACCGACGTCGTCATCACCGTGCGGTGCGTGTGTTTGCAGCCCTTTGGCTGGCCGGTGGTGCCCGAGGTGTACGGCAGCACGGCGAGATCGTCGGCGCCGGCGGTCATCGGCCCCGGCCGGCGCGCGGCGGCGAGCATGTCGGCCCAGGCGGTGAGTTCCGCCCCGTCGAGCCGCTGCCGCGGCGCGGCGGCGAACTCCGGCACCGCGAGTTCGGTCGGGCGCTGCAGGTAGTCGCTGTAGGTGGCGACGATCGCCTGCTGCAGGCCGGTCGCATCGGCCAGCGGCTGGCCGAGCAGCGGCGCGAGCTGCGGCAGCAGGTCCTGCGCGGCGAAGGCCACGCGCGCGCCGCTGTCGGCGATGCAGTGGCGCAGCTCCTCGGTCTTGTTCATCGGGTTGACGGGCACGACCACCGCGTCGGCGCGCAGGATGCCGTAATAGGCCAGCGCCCATTGCGGGCTGTTCTGCATGAACAGCAGCACGCGGTCGCCGGCGCGCACGCCGCAGTCGTGCTGCAGGAAGCCGGCGATCCGTTCGGCCTCGTCGCGGAAGGCGGCGAAGGAGATTTCGTTGTCGTAGAAGACGATGAACGGCTTGTCCGGGTAACGCGCGGCCGAGACCTCGGCGTTGTAGAAGAGGTTCGTCTGCGGCACCGTCAGGTGGTGCGGCAAGCCCGGCGGCCAGTGCGCGAAGTGGGCGGACGGCATGCGGCCGATGTCCGAATGCTCAGGCCTGTTGCGCGTAGCGTGCCAGTTCGATCTTGGCGATCGCGTTGCGATGCACTTCGTCGGGCCCGTCGGCGAAGCGCAGCGTGCGGATGCTGGCCCAGGCATGCGCCAGGCCGAAATCTTCGCTGACCGAGCCGCCGCCGTGCAGCTGCATCGCCCAGTCGATGACCTGGCCGGCCATCGCCGGCGCGGCGACCTTGATCATCGCGATCTCCTGCTTGGCCGCCTTGTTGCCGACCTTGTCCATCTTCCACGCCGCGTGCAGCACGAGGAAACGTGCCTGGTCGATCAGGATGCGTGACTGCGCGATCCGCTCGCGGGTGACGCCCTGGTCGGCGAGCTTGCGGCCGAAGGCCACGCGCGCCAGCGAGCGGCGGCACATCATCTCGAGCGCGCGCTCGGCGCGGCCGATCGTGCGCATGCAGTGGTGGATGCGTCCGGGACCGAGGCGGCCTTGCGCGATCTCGAAGCCGCGCCCTTCGCCGAGCAGGATGTTCGACGCCGGCACGCGCACGTCGGTGAAGTCGACCTCGGCGTGGCCGTGCGGCGCATCGTCGTAGCCGAACACCGGCAGGTGGCGCAGCACCTTGACGCCGGGCGTGTCCATCGGCACCAGGATCATCGACTGCTGCCGGTGCCGGTCGGGGTTTGCGGGATCAGTCTTGCCCATGAAGATCAGCAGCTTGCAGCGCGGGTCGTTGGCGCCCGATGTCCACCACTTGCGGCCGTTGATCACGTATTGATCGCCGTCGCGTTCGATGCGGGCCTGGATGTTGGTCGCGTCGGAGGAGGCCACGTCCGGCTCGGTCATCGCGAAGCCGGAGCGGATCGTGCCGTCGAGCAGCGGCTTCAGCCATTGTTGCTGCTGTTCGCGCGTCGCGTAGCGCACCAGCGTTTCCATGTTGCCGGTGTCAGGTGCCGAGCAGTTGAAAGGTTCCGAGCCGATATGCGAGCGGCCCATGATCTCGGCCAGCGGCGCGTATTCGACGTTGGTCAACCCGGCGCCGTGGTCCGACTCCGGCAGGAACAGGTTCCACAGTCCCGCCGCCCGCGCCTTGACCTTCAGTTCCTCGATCACCGGCGCCGGCTGCCACGGGTTGCCGGCGGCGCGGAAGGCGGCCATCTCGGCCTCGAAGCGTTCTTCTGCGGGGTAAACGTGTTCCTCCATGAAGGCGGTGACCCGCTGCTGCAGTTGCCTGACCTTGGGCGAATAGTCGAAGTCCATTGCGAATCCTTGTGCAGTCTTCTTCGTTTCAATGCCTGATCGTCTGTGCCAGCGCCCACGCCTGCTCGGCCAGCGGACGCGCGCGCTTGCCCGTTTCGATCGCAAGATTGCTCGACGCATTGCCCTGCAGCGCGCGCGCGGCGACCCCCTGCAGGATGCCGACCAAGCGGAACATGCTGAACACCAGGTAGTACGTCCAGTCGGCCGGCGACACTTCGCGACGGTGGCCGACGCGCGAAAGATAACGGCGCACGTAGGCTGCGTCGTCCGGAATGCCCAGAGCCGCGATGTCAACGCCGGCGAGACCGCGCGAGCTGCCCGCCGGCAGTCGCCAGGTCAGGCTGTGATAGGCGAAATCGGCGAGGGGATCGCCGAGCGTCGACAGTTCCCAGTCGAGCACGGCGACGATGCGCGGCTCTTGCGGATGGAAGATCACGTTGTCGAGGCGGTAGTCGCCGTGCACGATGCGCGTGTCTGCCGCGGCCGGAATGTGCCGCGGCAGCCAGTCGATCAGCTGCTCGGCGGCGTCGATGCGTTCGGTTTCCGAGGCGCGGTACTGCCTGGTCCAGCGGGTGACCTGGCGCGCGATGTAGTGACCGGGTTTGCCGTAGTCGGCGAGTCCGACCGCCGCCGGATCGACGCGATGCAGGGCGGCGATCACGCGGTTCAGTTCGTCGAAGATCGCCGCGCGTTCGGCCGTAGGAAGATCCGGCAGCGTCGGCTCCCAGAAGATGCGGCCGTCGACGAAGTCCATCACGTAGAACGCGCTGCCGATGACGCGGGCGTCCTCGCACAGCACATGCGCCTTCGCCACCGGCACTTCGGTCGCAGCCAGCGCGGTGATGACCCTGAACTCGCGGTCGACCGCGTGCGCCGATGGCAGCAGCGCGCCCGGCGGCTTGCGGCGCAGGACGTACTTTCGGTTGCCTGCGGTGAGCAGGAATGTCGGGTTCGACTGCCCGCCCTTGAACTGCTCGATCCGCAGATCGCCGTCGAAGCCCGCAAGCTTCTTGCGCAGATGCGCGCGCAGCCGCTGCAGATCAAAGGCGTGCTGCGGCGCGACCGGCCGCGTGCCGGAGAAACTGCGCTGCGCATCGACGTTCATGTGCTCGACGAGCCGCCGTCGACGGCAAGATACTGCCCGGTGACATGGCGCGAGGCGTCGCAGGCGAAGAACACGACCGCCCCCTTCAGGTCCTCGTCGCCGCCGAGGCGCTTGAGCGGCGTGCGGGCGATGACCGCCTCGCCGACGTCTTTCAGCAGGCCGGCCGACATCTTCGACGGGAAGAAGCCGGGACAGATGGCATTGACGTTGATGTCGTAGCGGCCCCATTCGGCCGCGAGCGCGCGGGTGAAATTGATCGCCGCGGCCTTCGACGTGTTGTAGGCGATCGTGTGCACGCCCGGCGCGGTGCCGCGCAGGCCGGCGACCGAGGCGATGTTGATGATCTTGCCGCGCCGGCGCGGGATCATTGAACGGCGGCCGATTTCGCGGGCGAGAAAAAACGGCGCGCTGACGTTCAGGTTCATCACCTTGTGCCAGGCCGCGTCCGGATACTCCTCCGCCGGGGCGCCCCAGGTGGCGCCGGCGTTGTTCACCAGGATGTCGATGGCGCCGTAACGCTCGAGCACCCGATCGACCAGCGCCGGGATGCGATCGAACTGCTGCAGGTCGCAGGCAACCGTCAGCACTTCGCAGCCCAGCGCCTGCAGGTGCGCCTGCGCAGAAGCCAGTTCGTCGGCCTTGCGGGCGGTAATGGCGAGCCGGCAGCCCATTTCGCCGAGCGCCTCGGCCATCTGCAGCCCGAGGCCGCGCGAGCCGCCGGTGATCAACGCCACTAGGCCATCGAGTTGGAACAGTGCCTTGACGCCCATGGCTCGCCTTGTCACACGGTTTCGAACCGGCAGCCGGCATTGTGCTGACACCGGCGCGCCGTGTGTCGACGATAGAACCGAGGCCGTCACGTTCGGGAAGGCGTCGCGCGGCCACCAGCTCACCGGTGAGCAGTTCGGCGGATGCGCAGGCGATCGTGACATCGGTTGACGGCCT
>JBFGOX010000153.1:0-6590 GCA_041565015.1 Burkholderiaceae bacterium | reverse complement strand
GCCGCGCGTGAGCAGGCCCGGCAGATCCGGCGCGCGCAGCCAGTCGGCGTGCAGCTCCGAGAATGCGACGCGGCCGTTCTGTGCGGACAGTCGCATCGCCGTCAGCAGCGCGGCGGTGTGGGCGTTGCGGGCGCTGCTGTCCTTGCGGTCCAGCAGCCTTCGGCGCGTGCTTTCGCTCAACCGGAATTCGAAGCCGGCGATGTCGCCCTTCGCCGAGATCAGCGGCCGGCGTACGCCGTAAGTGATCGGTGTCGCTGGGGATGCGACATCGTCGGCTTCGGGCGAATTCGGCTCGACCGGCGGGGCCTGCCGATGCTCGCTTGCGGCAGCCGGCGGCCCGGCAGGGCGCAGTCGCTTGAACAGTGAGGCCAGCATGGGACCCGACTATCGCCCAATGCGCCGGCGGCGGAACGCGGAAAAACGCCTTTCCGGCGGCGCAATCCGCGCCTTTCGAACGAGGAAACGCGGCGCGCGGCCCTAGCGGTTGACGTCGACCACCACCCGCCCTCGCGCGTGGCCGGCAAGGATCGATTCGGCGACTTGCACGCCTTGTGCGAGCCCCACCTCGCGGGTGACGGCATCGAGCTTGCCGCGATCGAGTTCGGCGGCCAGCCTTTTCCATGCGGTCTGGCGCCGCGGCATCGGACACATGACCGAATCGATGCCGATCAGGCGCACGCCGCGCAGGATGAACGGTGCCACGGTCGCCGGAAAATCCATGCCTTGGGCCAGTCCGCAGGCGGTGACGGCACCGCCGTAGCGCGTCTGCGCACAGGCATTGGCAAGTGTGTGCGAGCCGACGGCGTCGACCACGCCGGCCCAGCGCTCCTTCTGCAAAGGCTTGCCCGGAGACGACAGTTCGGCGCGGTCGATGACGCTGCTTGCGCCGAGTCCCTTCAAATAGTCCGCTTCGGCGGCCTTGCCGGTGCTGGCAACCACCTTGTAGCCCCAGCCGGCGAGGATCGAAATCGCGACCGAGCCGACGCCACCCGATGCGCCGGTGACCAGCACATCGCCGCTCGTGGGCTCGACCCCCTGTTCCTCCAGGGCCATGCAGCACAGCATCGCGGTGTATCCGGCCGTACCGATCGCCATCGCCTGGCGCGTGTTCAGGTCCGCAGGCAGCGGCACCAGCCAGTCGGCCTTGAAACGCGCTTTCTGCGCAAGGCCGCCCCAGTGCTGTTCGCCGACGCCCCAACCGTTGAGGACCACCTTGTCGCCGGGGCTGAAGCGCGGATCCGCGCTGTCGAGCACGGCGCCCGCCGCGTCGATGCCCGCCACGAGCGGCCATTTGCGAACCACGGGCCCCTTGTTGGTCAGCGCCAGCGCATCCTTGTAGTTGATCGTCGAGTATTCGACGGTCACCGTGACATCGGCGTCCGGCGTGCTGGCCTGCAACTCATCGTCGCCGACATCACGAAACTTCGCGGCGAATTGATCCTTGTCCTTGCTCAGCACGATTGCCTTGAACATGCGGTTGCCTCCTCAGAAAGTCGTGATCATCGCGATCGCCAGCGCAAGCGAAGCGCCGGCGGTCAGCCTTGTGCGCAGCCCGAGATACCAGTCGGGCACGCCCGGATAGTGCTGCAGCAGCGCGCCGTCCATCAGTCGGCACAGCAGCAGATCACCGATCAGAATCGCGAACACCAGCCACGCCTTGATGCCGACGAACAGCATCAGCAGTGCCAGCCAACCGAGCAGCGACGGCAGGACGCCCCAGAGCAGCGACTGCCGCAGCCGAGGCCGCGTCAGGGTTGGCGTCATCAGCGCGAACCCCCAGTGAACGGCGCCCAGGAAAGAGACAATCACCGCTGCGTAAGCAACCAGTGATCGCTGCGCGAGCCACGCGATGCCCAGTTCGCCGATCGCGAATTCGGACGGCAGCCAGGTCAGGGCGGCCAGCGCAAGGAACGGCAGCAGGCCCAGATTTCCGAGCGTCTGCGCGTTGCGCATTCCGATGAGAGCAGCCATCGGGGAAGCGGGCGGTTGCGAAATCGTCGGTCAACTTGCGGCGACCCGGGCAGCGGATGTTCGCAGGGCCGGCCGAGGACACAGTCTATCGGGCCGAGCCGCCAACGCCGATGGCGGCGCGACGCCGAGACATGACGCGAGAATGCGGCGCGTGGCACAATCGTTCGACACGAAGAAGAACGCTTGCGCTCAGCAAGCCTGCACGGCTGGTCAACGGCCGCAGCGGCCTGTCCGGCCCGAAAAAGGGAGGAACGCTGACGCGCATGCCAGTCTTGCCGCGCGAACGCCACCGTCGCGAGCGGTCGGCCGCATCGTCCGCCCGCCTGCGCGCGGCGCTCGTGCCAGGTTGTGCCTGGAGTGGCCGCGGGAGGCGCCGCATTCGCCGATGAGCCGCGCTGTCGTTCCGCTGCGTCAAGCGGCCGTCGAACCCGCGCTGAAGTCCATCGCGTTCGACCGGTTGCCAGTGCCTGTGGCCTGTGTCAGCGCAAGCGGGCAACTGCAGGCGGTCAATGCGGCGTTCGCCGAATTCAGCGGCCAGACGCCCGACCAGCTGGTCAATCGATCGCTGTTCGAGCTTGCCGGACCGATTCGGCGTGACGGTCTGGCCCGGCGCTGGAGCAGTTTTTTTCAGCGCCTGTTGCGAAACTCGGCGGTCGGTGGGGTGCTGTGCTGGACACACGCAGACGGCCGGCGACTGCGGCTGCGCGTTCAGGGCCAATTGATCAGCATCGCCGGGGATCAGGTTGCCTTGCTGATCGCGCACGATGCTTCGGCCGAACACGCGGCGCGGCAGGAGCGGCGGCTGCGTGAGGCAAGGATCGCCGCGCTGTCGGCGGCCGACAGCCCCGGCTTTCTGCTCGGCGCCGATCGGCGCGTGATTGCGCACAATTCTGCAGCCGATGCTTTCAAGCAGGATGCATCGCTTCAACTTGACGGCCTGCCTTTCGATTACCTGCTCGACGAGGCCTCGGCGGACGAGTTTCGTCTTGACTTCGAAGCGGTGCGCACGAGCGACCGCGCAAGCCTGACGCGGCTGCTGCGACTGCGGTCGCAGGTTGCCGGCGACGGCCGACGGTTGAACTGCACGCTTAGCAGTCGCCTCGGCCGGCGCGACCTGGCGGCAATCCTGGTCGTCTTGCAGGAGGTGGACTCGGTCCCCAGCCCGCGGGTTCCCGAGCTCGCGCGCCAGGCTCGACGCCTCGAACTGCGCGAACGACTGCTTGAACTGGCGGTGGCGTCGCGCCAGGATTTCCAGGCCGCACTGTCGCGGCTGCTCCGCGTCGCGGCCGAGACGCTCGACGTCACGGCGGCGGGCTTCTGGCTTCATGAGGGCGAACCGCGGGCGCTGCGCTGTGAATCGATGTACCTGCGGCGGCAGAAGCGCTTCGGGCTCGATTGGGCGGGCGCCGAATTTCCGCTGCCGCTCTTCCCGGCGCAACAGGCCAGGTTGCGCGAACACCGGCCGCTTGCGATCGAGGATCTAGCGTCCAACGCGGAGTCGGCGGCGCTTGCGCGCGAACCCCGATGGGTACCGGTGCGTGCGCTGCTGGGCGCGCCCATACTCATGGGCGGCGAGTTGCGGGGCCTGCTGAGTCTGCATGCGGAGACGCCGCGCCAGTGGGACGAGGACGAGGTCGAATTCGCCACCACGGCGGCGCTGCTGATCGCGCTGGCGATGGAAGCCGCGCAGCGTCAGCAGGCCGAAAGCCGCGTCGAGCAACTGGCCTGGTATGACTCGCTGACCGGTCTGCCCAACCGCAATCTGCTGCGCGAGATGCTGCGCGACACGGTGGCCGGTGCCGCCAAGGGGCGTCGGCGCATCGCGCTGCTGCTGATCGATCTGGATCGCTTCAAAGACGTCAACGACACGCTTGGTCATCTGGTCGGCGATGCCCTCATCAAGTCCGCGGCGCATGTCTTGCGCGACCTGGTTGGCGGCCACGGCATCGTCGGACGACTGGGTGGCGATGAATTCATGGTCGTGCTGAACGAATTTCAGCATCGGCAGGAAGTTTCTCAGTTCGCCGCGAGGCTTGCGCAGGCGCTGCACCGGACCGACCTGGTGCCGAACATCGATACCCAGGTCTCGGCCTCGATCGGCGTCGCCCTGTTCCCGGAGCACGGGCGCGAAATGAGCACGCTGATGAAGAATGCGGACGCGGCGATGTATCAGGCCAAGCGCGACGGTCGCAACCAGTTCAGCTTCTTCAATCCGATTCGGTACGAGAGTGCGGCGCGAGAAGTGCAGCTTGGCATCCAGTTGCTCAAGGCCTTGCACGGCGGCGCGCCGGAGTTCTTCGTCGAATACCAGCCGCAGGTGCAGTTGAGCACCGGTCGCGTGGTCGGTCTGGAAGCGCTGATCCGTTGGCAGCATCCGACGTACGGGCGGCTGACGCCTGACCGGTTCATCGGCGTCGCGGAGGCCAGCGGCCTGTCCGAGCGCATTTCGCGCTGGTTGATGGGCGAGGTCTGTGCGCAGATCCTGCGCTGGCGAGCCCGGCAACCGGGCTTCGATATCCCGATCGCGATCAACGTGGCCGGGCGCGAGCTCGGCTCGGCGCTGCTGCCATCAATCGTTCGCAGCTCGCTGCAGCAGCACCGCGTCGAGCCCTCGATGATCACGCTCGAGATCACGGAGCGCACGCTGGTCAAACAGAATGAAACCAACAATGACGTGCTTGCCGAACTGGCATCGATCGGTGTCGGGCTGGTGCTCGATGATTTCGGCACCGGCTATTCGATGCTGGGCTATCTGAAGCGGATGCCGATTCGATCGCTGAAGATCGACGGCTCGTTCATCGAAGGGGTGCCAGGCGATGCCGACAGCTGCGCGATCGTTCATGTGGTGCTGGCGGTGGCGCGGCATTTTCGGCTCAATGTGATCGCCGAGGGCGTCGAAACGGCCGCGCAAATGGAATATCTGCGTGCGGTCGGCTGCGAGTACGCTCAGGGATTCTACTTTTCACGCCCGCTGCGCCCGCGGGAGATCATCGATCACATCGAACTCGAACCGCGACCTTCCTGACGGTTTCCGCTAGGCTGGTCGTTACGTGCCGCGCGACCGCCAAGCGCGCCGAAACGCCGCCGCAGCAACTTATTTCTTGCGACCTTGGAGCCAGCCGTGAGTTACCAGAATATCGTTGTCGAGCAGCGAAACCGCGTTGGATTGATCACACTGAATCGCCCGAAGGCGATGAATGCGCTGAACGACGTGCTGATGGACGAGCTCGGCGCCGCGCTGCGGGCATTCGATGCCGACGACTCCGTGGGCGCGGTTGTCATCACGGGGTCGGAGAAAGCGTTTGCCGCCGGTGCCGACATCGCCGCGATGAAGGATTGGTCCTACATGGACGTCTACAAGTCCGACTACATCACGCGCAACTGGGAGGAACTGAAGCGAATTCGCAAGCCGGTCATCGCCGCGGTCGGCGGCTATGCGCTCGGTGGTGGCTGCGAACTGGCGATGATGTGCGACATCATCATTGCCGCCGATACGGCCCGCTTCGGTCAGCCCGAAATTAAGCTCGGCATCATTCCCGGCGCTGGCGGCACGCAGCGTCTGCCGAGGGCGGTCGGCAAGGCCAAGGCGATGGACCTGGTGTTGACGGCGCGGATGATGGACGCGCAGGAGGCTGAGCGGGCGGGACTCGTTTCGCGCGTTGTCCCTGCGGCGAAGCTGATCGACGAGGCGCTCGAGGCTGGGAACGTGATTGCGCAGTTTCCGCTGCCGGCCGTACTGATGGCCAAGGAGGCGGTGCAGCGCGCCTACGAAGGCCCTCTATCCGAAGGCCTGCTGTTCGAGAGGCGCCTTTTCCACTCGCTTTTTGCCAGCGTCGATCAAAAAGAGGGAATGAACGCCTTTCTGGAGAAACGGCCGCCGCGCTTCGAGCATCGTTAGGAGCTTTGCCGATCAAGCACTTGGCTGCGACATGGCGATGGCGAGGCACAGTGATTTGACACGCTTATCTTCGGTCTTCATAATCTTCGTCTCTGCTGGTTGCGGAGTCATGCGGCGCACAAGAGCGCCGCTGTCGACACTGCGGCCGCTTGATCTTTAAAAACTGAAACAGCCGATAAGTGTGGGCGCTTGATGAAGAGGCGCAACCACCGTCTGCGACCTCACGCCAAAGTCGGTGGCAACGCGAATACATCAGGTGCTCAAACACGAATGAAGGGGATCATCAGATCCACTTCGATTCCGTGAGTGAGCGACGTACACAGAAAAGTGTGCGAAAAGGTTCGAACTGAAGAGTTTGATCCTGGCTCAGATTGAACGCTGGCGGCATGCCTTACACATGCAAGTCGAACGGTAACGCGGGGGCAACCCTGGCGACGAGTGGCGAACGGGTGAGTAGCGCATCGGAACGTGCCCAGTAGTGGGGGATAGCTCGGCGAAAGCCGGATTAATACCGCATACGACCCATGGGTGAAAGCGGGGGACCGCAAGGCCTCGCGCTATTGGAGCGGCCGATGCCCGATTAGCTAGTTGGTGAGGTAAAGGCTCACCAAGGCAACGATCGGTAGCTGGTCTGAGAGGACGACCAGCCACACTGGGACTGAGACACGGCCCAGACTCCTACGGGAGGCAGCAGTGGGGAATTTTGGACAATGGGCGCAAG
>JBFGOX010000152.1:0-6622 GCA_041565015.1 Burkholderiaceae bacterium | reverse complement strand
CTTGAACCCACGGGCGGGATTAGGGAACTCAGCATCGACGGACCCTGGCGACGGCGGAGCGGTCAAAGGTAAGGAGACAGGCGCGGACGCGACGGAGCAGCAACAGGGTCAGCGGATTGGAGCAAGGGTCATTCAGGACAGGTGAGTTCCGACGGGAGACGGCAATGACAGTTCCGGCAACCATTCCCGCCACGCGGCCGACGATCTCGATCGCCGGCTTCAAGAACGTCTACCACGTGCCGCGCGTCGAAGAGGCGCTGACCGGTCTGCAGGACCTGGGCCCCGGCGCCAACGACGCGCTGAAGGCGACCTACGTCAAGATGATCAAGGCCGGCGGCCAGCGCTTCTCGATCAAGCCCTCGGCGCTGCCCGATATCGATGCATTGATCGAGGAAATGCCCAACTTCGAGGCGCCGCTGGAGGACATCCGCCGCCAGTTGGTGCTTTGCCTGTCCAGCGACGACCCGCTCGACCTCGAGCCGATGCTGCTGCTCGGCGACCCCGGCATCGGCAAGACGCATTTCGCGCGCCGGTTGTCGAAGCTGCTTGGCACCGGCTACTCGTTCATCGGCATGAGTTCGCTGACCGCAGGCTGGATCCTGTCCGGCGCCTCGGCGCAGTGGAAGAACGCCAAGCCGGGCAAGGTTTTCGACGCGCTGGTGCACGGCGACTATGCCAACCCGGTCATCGTCGTCGACGAGATCGACAAGGCCGGCGGCGACGCGCAATACGATCCGCTCGGCAGCCTGTACACGCTGCTCGAGCACGACACCGCGATCGAATTCGTCGACGAGTTCGCCGAGGTGCCGATCGATGCCTCCGACGTGGTCTGGATCGCCACCGCCAACGAGGCTCGCTCGATTCCGGAACCGATCCTGAATCGCGTCAACGTCTACGAAATCGATGCGCCCGACGCCGAAGGTGCGCAGCGCATCGCCCGCAGCATCTATCGCGAGCTGCGCGACGAGCACAGCTGGGGCAAGCAGTTTCCGGAGGAACCGGATCGCTCGACGATCGACAAGGTCGCGACGCTCAAGCCGCGCGAGATGCGCCGCGTGCTGATGGCGGCCTTCGGCAATGCCAAGCTGGCGCAGCGGCACGAAGTGCTGCCCGAGGACGTCGCGGTCGAGCGGGTCGCCCGCCGGGCGCGGATTGGCTTCTAGCGCCGGGCGCTGCCCGCGGTCACTGCGCCGGCTGCGCCGCCGCGATGCGCCGATACACCGGTCCCCAGACGGGGTGGCCGACTTCGGACTCGGTTAACGCGAATTTCGGGTCAGCGGCAAAGGCCTTCTGAAAACTGGCCTCGCATTCGGCCAGCCGGTTGAAGGCGCAGGCGATGAAGGCAAGGTACTTGTGCGCGGCCGCACGGTCGCGTCGGTCGGCCAGGCCCTCGCGCAGTGCCGCTCGCAACTCTTTTTCAGCGCGATCGAACGCCGCCTCCTCGTACAGGCGAATGCCGTCGATCAGCGAACGTTCGGCCGCTCGCAGGTAAAGCGCGACGACGCTGGCCGTCTGCGGCGCGGCCGGCGGCAGCACCGGTGGCGGCGGCGCAGCCGGGGCGAACGTCTCGCAGGCTGTCAGCAGCATCGCGACGCCGGCGAGGGGCGCGGACCGGCCTGCTCTCATTCGAACCGGTGGCGCACACGCTGCGGCCGCGCCGGATCGACGACGATCTCGGCGGTGACTGCCCGGCCGTCGGCATGCCGGATCTCGAGCGCATGCTTGCCGGCCGGCAGTTTCAGTTCGGTCAGCGGCGGCGAAACGCCTACCGGTCGACCGTCGATCAGCACTTCACCCCAAGGCGCGACGTCGAGCAGCAGCACGCCGACCGCGGCCGACGTCGGTGAACTGGCCGGCGTTTCGACGGTTGCCGAGGCCCGTTGTGACACGCGCTGCGCGGCCGAGCCGAGCAGTACGCCGATCGCAACGCCGGCGACCAGCAGGCCGATCGCGGCACCTACCGGCAGGCGCGCAAGGCCGGTGCGGGCAAGCCAGCCCGCTGCGGCCGGTGCCGGCTCCGGCTCGTCTTCGGCCGCAGGCGAATGGGTCTTCGGCGGCGCCTTCTTCGCCTGCGGATCGGTCGGCGGCGCCGCCAGCGGGATGCCGATCGTGGCCGGTGCCACGTGCGCGGCGCGGTCGTTCCAGATGAACGAGGTCAGCGCGTCGCGCAGGTCGCCCGCCGTGCGGATGCGGTTGCGCGGTGACTCGTTGAGCATCTCGTCGACCAGGCGGGCCAGCGCGGCGGGTGTGTCCGGCCGCAGCAGCTTGATCGGCGGCACCTGCCCCTTGATGCCGGAAGCAAACGGGTCGGGCGCCTTGCCGGTCAGCATCATGTGCAGCAGCGCGACGACCGCCCGCACGTCGCGGCGGCGCGCCTCCTCCGGCAGTTCGTCGAAGTAGGGCAGCAGCCGGTCGGTGTCTTCGAGCGCCTCGTTGCCGGCCCGGCCGTCGTCGATCCAGCCGCCGAAGCCTTCGACCCGTGGCGCGCCGTCCTCCTCGCGCAGGATCACATGCTGCGGGCCGAGGTAGCCGTGCGCGATGTTCTGCTGGTGCGCATATTCGATCGCGTCGGCGATCCGCGCGGCAACGCTCGCCGCGTGCGAGAACTGCGGGCGCCAGCCGCTGGCGATCAGTTCATGCAGCCGGCGGCCGACCACGCGTTCGATCGCCAGATAGCCGATCCGGTGCACGCGGCCGGCCTCGAACACCGCAACGATGTAGGGGTGCGAAAGCTTGCCGGCGGCCTGCGCCTGTCGCGAAAACGCCTGCTCAAGCGCCGAGATCTGCGCTTCGCGCTCGCCGTCGCTCGGCAGCGGCAACTGCACGGCCTTGAGCACGACTTCGCGGTGCAGAACCGGGTCGACGGCGTGATACGAAACGCTGACATGGTCGCGACGCAATTCGCGCAGGATCGCGTAGCGGCCGATGTTGCGCAGGTTGGGCGGCAGCGATTCGGGCATCGCCAGTGGGCTCGTCGGTCCGGATGGTTAGGCGGGATGCGCGAGCGTATCGCGCGCGCGGCGGGCCGGCCAATCGTACGATTTCATTCAGCCGCCGGCTCCTGCCCCCAGGGCCGCAGTCAGAAGCGATGTCGCAGCGTCTGCGTCTGACCCGGCTTGACCTCAATACTGGCTTTCAGCGGCGGCGAATCGCCGTTGCGCACTTCGATCGCATAAGAGCCCGGCGGCAGGCTCATCTTGGTCAGCGGCGGCGAGACGCCACGCGACTGGCCATTGACCAGTACTTCACCCCAGGGGGCAATCGCCAGCGTCACCAGCCCATCGGCCGGCGGCGCAGCCGGAGCCGGCTTGCGGGCGGCGCTCGAAGGCTCGGCCGGCACCACGCTTGTCTTGGGCGGTTCGGGCTCTGCAGGCGTCGCCGGCGGCGTGGCTTCAGGCGGGCGCGGTGTCAGTACGACGGTCTGCTCGGCTGGCGGCGCTGCCTCGCGGTTCGCCCACCACAGCGCTGCCGCGCCCGCGAGGACGACCGCGGCGAGCCCACCGACCAGCAACCGGCGACGCCGCGCCGGCCGCGCGGCCAGGCTGCCGGTGACCGGGGCGCGAAGCTCCTGGCCGTCCATCTCGCGGCTGCCGGCAAACGCCGCCAGGTCGTTGCGCAGGTCGCCGGCGGTCTGATAGCGGTTTTCAATGTCCTTCGTCAGCGCCTTGTTGATGATGCGCACTATTTCAGGCGGCGTCTCCGGCCGCAGGTCGGCCACCGGCTCGGGCTCGGAGCCCGCCAGCTTGGCCAGCAGTTCGTCGACGTTCGGCGCGTCGAAGGCGCGCTTGCCGGTGACCATCTCGTACAGGATCGTGCCCAGCGAGAACACGTCGCTGCGGGCGTCGATCGACTCGCCGCGCGCCTGTTCCGGCGACATGTAGTTCGGCGTGCCGATCAGCTGCGACTGCTGCGAGGGGCTGCGGTCGGTGTGCGGCATCGCCACGCCGAAGTCGAGCACCTTCGGTTTCATCTCGCGCGACAGGAAGATGTTGCTCGGCTTGATGTCGCGATGGATCAGTCCGCGCTTGTGTGCGTAGTGCACGGCATCGGCGATGCGCGCCATCAGCGCGGCGGCCTGGCGCACGCCCAGCCGCGAGCCCACGTACAGGTACTCGTGCAGGTCGCGGCCGTGCAGCCGTTCCATCGCGATGTAGGCCAGCGTGTCGGTCTTGCCGGCGTCGAAGATCGTGACGATGTGCGGGTGGTTCAGGCCGGCGGCCGCACGCGCCTCCTTGATGAAGTTCGCCTCGGCCCGCTCGCGCACTTTGTCGTTGACGGTAAGCGGAATCGCCTTGATTGCCACGTCGCGGCCGAGAACCGGATCGCGCGCCGCGTAAACGACGCCATTGGCGCCGCGGCCAATTTCGCCGACCACCGTGAAGCGGCCGATCGTCGCCGGCGGCGGCGTCAGCAATGCCGCCGGGTCGTAGCCGGTGGTGACGGTCGACTGCGTTTCCATCAGGCGAAATTATCGCACCCGACCCCGTCGCGCGAGCACCCGGCGATCCGTTCGGCTGATGGTTTTCGCAACGCCGACCGCCAGTCGGCCGACCGCGACGGCGCGAGCGAGAACTCAGCTGCGCGAGAAGACGATCGATTCGCGGCGCAGCAGGCGTGCCTGCAGCCACAGGCAGCCGATCGTGCCGGCCAGGCACACCGCGGCGGGAACGATCAGGTGCGTCCAGGCGAGCGGCTCGCCACGCAGCACCTTCATCAGCACAGTCAACTGGCCCACCGACGGCGTCCACAGCTGCCAGGCCGCGTCGCGCACGGTCAGGAAGACCGGCAGCAGGGCTGCGAACTGCACGGCCATCGCGATGTAGCTGACGTAGGTCTGCGCCTCCTTGAACGAGCGGCCGAAGGTCGCCGCCAGCATGTTGACGGCCGCCATCAGCGCGGCAAACGGCAGCAGCACCACGGCGAACAGCCCGACCTCGCGCAGTTGCAGCTGCATCAGTGCCGACAGCGTCTCGTTGGTGACGAAGCGCATCGATACCAGGAATCCGGCCATCGTCAGCACGACGATCGCCGACGAGTAGACCATCACCACCGCCCACTTGCCCAGCACCAGCACGCCGGCATCGACGGGGTTGGCGAGCAGGGGCTCGAGCGAGCCGCGCTCGCGTTCGCCGGCGGTCACGTCGATCGCCACCGACAGCGCGCCGACGACCGCGACGATCAGCGCCGCCCACGGCACGAGGAAAAGCAGCTGCGCGCCGCGGGCGCCGGTCGATGCGAGGTTGATCGGCTCGAGATCGACGGCGGCCAGCAGCTGCGGGCTGATGCCGCGCGCCAGCAGCCGCTGCGTGCCCAGTTCGCGGTTGAATCCCTCGACCAGCCGCATGGCGTTGCGCACGACCGCCTGCACCTTGTCGTGGCTTTCGTCGAAGTAGACGTCGATCGACACCGTTTCGCCGCGCCCGAGACGCAGCTCGAAATCCGGCGGCGGCGCGATGACTGCGTTGCCGAGGCTGCCGCTGCGCAGGCGCTGCGGGTAGTCGGACGGCGCTTCGACGACGCGGGCGCCGGCGCGCCGCAGGTAGTTGACCAGCGTCGGCGCATGCGCAACTCCCGCGATCACCACTTCGCGCTCGGCGACGCGCTGCTCGAGATCGGCGACGAAGTTCGAGATCAGCACGAACACCAGCGGACCGGCGAGCATCGAAAGCGCCAGCGCGATCAGCCAGCTGCGCCGGTCGCGCACAGCGTCGCGCAGTTCCTTGACGAAGACGGTCCAGGCGCCGGTCATGCCTGTGCCGGCGCCGCGGTGAGCCTGACGAACACGTCCTCGAGACTGCCGCCGCCGGCCGCCGCCGTCAGTTCCGCCCCCGTGCCGACGGCCAGCGTGCGGCCGTGGGCGACGATGACGATGCAGTCGGACAGCGCCTCGACCTCCTGCATGATGTGGGTCGAAAAGACGATGCACTTGCCGCGGCTGCGCAGGTGGTCGAGCAGCTGGCGCAGCGCGCGGGTCGACATCACGTCCAGCCCGTTGGTCGGCTCATCGAGGATCAGGTGCTGCGGGTCGTGGATCAGCGCGCGCGCCAGCGCCACCTTCATCCGCTCGCCGGAGGAAAAACCCTCGGCGCGGCGGTCGAGCAGGTCGTTCATGTCGAGCAGATCGGCCATCTCGGCCAGCCGGGCAGAGAAGTCGGCCGCCGTCACGCCGCGCAGGTTCGCGTAGTAGGCGACGTTCTCGCGCGCCGTCAGCCGCGTGTACAGGCCGCGGGCGTCGGACAGCACGCCGAGTTGCGCGCGCACCGCGATCGGGTCGACGGTGACGTCGATGCCGCCGACGGTCGCTGTGCCGCGGTCGGGCTGCATCAGCGTGGCCAGGATGCGCAGCGTCGTCGTCTTGCCGGCCCCGTTGGGGCCGAGCAGCGCGGTGATCCGGCCATCGGCGGCGGCGAAGCTCACGTCCTCGACCGCGGCCAGCGGCACGCGCTGCCGGCCGCGACGGGCGGTGAACGTCTTGGCGAGCGCACGCACCGCGATCATCGTGGCCCCGCCCCGGGCGGTGCGAAGAAGTCCGGCGCCGGCAGCTCTTGCAGGCACTCGCGCGCCAGTCCGGCCGCGCTCGCCTGGCGGATGAATTCGGCGATGAGATCCGGCGCACCGCCCT
>JBFGOX010000151.1:0-6634 GCA_041565015.1 Burkholderiaceae bacterium | reverse complement strand
GGTCGAATCCGCCAGCCGCGCACCGCCGCTCAGCACTCGGTGCGGCGGCGCGAACACCCACAGCCGAGCTGCCGCCTTTTCTTTTCTCACAGTTCCCGTTGCCATAAGACCTCCACCGGCCCCGGCTGCCCGAGGGCGGCTCGGCGAACCAGCGCTTCCATCCGTATGTCCGCACGAGACAGTTTGATCTGTCCGCGCACGAAGAAGTAACGGCTTGCGGTGGCGATGTCGCGATCCGTCGTATCGATGCCGGCGCCGCCCAGGCGATTGCGCACATCGCCCGTGTTGGCGAAGTAGGTGACCCGCTCGCGTTCGGCGACGAGCGCGCGCGCTTGCGCCAGCGTGATGCCGATGCGCGCCGCGATGACCTCGGGACTCGCCGTATTGACGTTCACGGGCGTGATCGTATCGAGCAACACCACATACGCTGCCAGCTTGCTGCCGGCCTCCGGATCGACGCCGCGCACTGCGGCCACATCGGCGCCCAGCAGCGGCGGCAGCGGCCGCGCTTCCTCAGTGTCGCGCGGGCCGGCGCTGTCGGCGTCGTCCGGCGCGGCGAAGGCTTCCTGGATTCGCAGCGCCAGCAGCTCGGCGGTGATCGTCGGAACGTCGAGCAGGTCGCACAGCCGCTTGAGGGCTTCGAGCTGGTTGGCGTCGATCTCGCCGTCGGCACCGAGCAGATTGCGCAGGTTCAGCTTCGACTGGGCGTCCTCGATGCTGCCCGAAATGCTCGCCTGCGACGCCAGTGTCGAGGATTCGCCGAGCTGGTCGAGCCGTGTCTCGGCCAAGCCCTGCGCCCAGAACTCGTCCAGCCCGTCATGGCTGCTGCGCAGCGAATCCTCGCGCAGCATGGCGCGCGCCCAGTCGAGTGCTCCGGCCATCAGCACGCGGCTTTGTACCAGCAGCTGCTGGTTTTCAATGGTTCGCAGCAGCACGAACTGCTGCCAGAACAGGCCGGAGACGATCAGCGTTGCGAGCGTGGCGACGAAAAGGGCCATCAACACGGCGGCGCCACGCTGCAAGGAGGGACTTCCGGGCCGTTTCATCGCTTCAACCGACCAGCAGCACGCGCCTGAACTGCTGCCCGTTGCCGAGCTCGAGCACGACTTCGATACCCGGCGGCGCGATGCGTGCATCGGGCAGTGCGGCGGCCGACGCCGGCACCCAGCCGCGTCCAGGTTGCCAGACGCGCACTTGAAGCGCGCGCACGTCGGCGAGCAGCGTGACGGGAACGAGCTGCGAACGCGATACGGTGCCGACCATGTCCAGCGGCGGCGTCGCCGCGCGGATCAGCTGGCCGTCGCGGAACTCGTAGACGACTGTCTGCACGGCGGTCGGTGCGCCGGGTACCGTCGGGGCCAGACGGACGAGCTCGAATCCCGCTGGCTCGCCTTGGCTGACGTTCAGCGGGGACGACTGAAGGGGCACGAAATTCGTGTTGACCACCTGTGCCAGGTCGCGTTCGATCTGGCCGAAGACGACCAGCAACGCACGGACCTGCTCGGCCTCCGGTTCCAGGCGCTCGCGGGTGTGGGTCAACGAATCGAGTCCGCGCCAGGCGATCAGCGACACGATCGACAGCACGGTGATCGCCACCAGCAGTTCGAGCAGCGTGAAGCCGCGTCGACGCCGAGCAAAGACGGGTGTCGGTGACATCAGTTCGTCGGCAGTACGGCCATCATTTCCGCATAGCGGCGGCGTTCGTCGCCGCTGCCGCGGAAGACCTGCAGCTCGACCCTGCGGAAAAACGGATTCGGCGTCGACTTGACCGTCTGTTCGCAGTCGAATTCGACGTTCGCCTGCGAGCACAGAGTCGTGGTCTGACCCAATTCGAGGCTCTCGCGCGTCAGGCGCAATTCGAGCAGACGATTCTGCGCCACCATCGTGGCCAGCAGCGCCTGGCGGGTGCCTTCGGCGCCGCTTGTCAGCGACAGCGCGCCGCGCATGGCCGCGGCCAGCGCCACGCCAATGATCACCAGCGCGACCAGCACCTCGAGCAGCGTGAAGGCGCGCTGCCGCCCTGGCAGTCGATCAGTGCGACTGGACCGTGCCACGGCCACGCTCGTCGAAATCGATCGCCACCCGCGCCCTATCGGTGGCCAGTTCGAGCCTAAGCGGCGGCTGGATCCATTCGCGAGCGATCGCAACCCGCAACGGTGGCGCGCCCGGCCCCAGAAGGACCTGCGTCGGCCGATCGGCGCCGGCAGGGATCATCGCCAGCCGCTGCAGGGGTTCGCGCCAGGCGCGCTCACGCAGCAGGTCGTCGCCGCTGACCAGTTGCCGCTCGCCCGCGGCCAGGGTGACAAATCGATAGCCGTTCAGGTCGGCCTCCCAGTAGATCGGCTGCTGGCGGATCCGCGATTCGTCGGCAGCCAGGGCGAAAAGCATTCCGACGCGCTGCGCTTCGCGCGCCAGCCGCTGTCGCTCGTCGGGCGTGACCGTGATCGTGACGATCGAAAGCAGGATGCCGGCCAGCACCATGACGACAAGCAATTCCAGCAGCGTGAATCCGCGCGCCCTGCGCAACGGGCGGGACGTCGTCGCTCGGCCGGCTACAGTTGCCACGTGCCGATGTCGGCGTCGACGCCTTCGCCGCCCGATTGCCCGTCGCGGCCGTAACTGAAAACGTCGACTTCGCTCCGCAGCCCGGGGTTCAGGTACTTGTATTCGTTGCCCCAGGGGTCCTTCGGCACCGCGCTGCGCTCCAGATAACCGCCCTGCTTCCAGTTCGACGGCAGCGGCTCGAGCGTCGGCTTGGCTATCAGCGCTTTCAGCCCCTGCTCTGTCGTCGGGTAGGCGCCGTTGTCGAGGCGGTACAGCTTCAGCGCCTGCATGATCGAAGCGATATCCTGCTTGGCGGCAGCCACGCGGGCATCGTCGGTACGGCCGACCACCCGCGGCACGATCAGCGCCGCAAGGATGCCGAGGATCGTGATCACCACCATGATCTCGATCAACGTGAAGCCGCGGGTTCGCGACGAAGGAAGGCGGCGCGTGCGCCGAAAGGTCAGCATCATCCGTTTACCGTTGCAACGTGCCTGGCCGGAAGGAGTCGCTGCGCAGACACTGTCTGCTGAAGCAGCACGGCGGCGCAGGCGAGGGATATTATCAATCCGTGGCTTCGATTCGCCTGCGCGCGTGCCATGCCGCATCCAGTAGTGCTTGCGGATGAATCCAACCAACGAGCGTCGAGGCCAGACGGGTCTTGACGAGCGTGGCTCACGACACGATGAAAAGATTCGCATCAGTCCTGTTGCATTTGGTGATGTTGGCGCTGGTTTGCGCGATCGCGGCGTACTGGGTCATTCGCATCATGACGCCGCCGCCGGCGAGTGCGCCGCCACCGCAGCTGGGCGCGGTATTGCGTCAGGCCGAGCCCGTGCTCGCGGCTCGCATGTTCGGGCTGTTGCAGGCCGCTCCGGTCCAGCTGGCGACGAATGTGCAGGCGCTGGGCGTATTTGCCGCCGGCAAGGACTCGGCGGCGGTATTGGCCGTCGACGGCAAGCCGGCGCGCGTTTACTTGCTGAACCAGGAAATCGCAAGCGGCGCCAAACTCGTCGAAGTTCGCAAGGATGCGGTGATCATCGAGCAAAACGGTGTGCGCCGCGGCGTCTCGCTGCCCGCGCCGGAACCTCTGAACCTCGGCGGCGGCCCGCCGCCGCCCGCTTTCCAGCGCGAGGGCAACACCCTGACCGCCCCAAGCGTTGCGGCGGGAACGCAAGGCGCTGGCGCGCCGCCGCGCCCGCTGCCGCCACGATTGCCGGTCGTACCGCAGCCGTTCGTGCCGCAGATGCCACAGCCGGTGCCGCCGCAGCCCTTGCAGCCGGAGCAACTGCAGCAGCAGACGCCGCCGCAAGCGGTCCAGTCGCCCGACGAGGCACAGCGGGAGGGGCAGATGCGTCGGGCGATGCCCAATCGGCCGCTGACGCAATAGTCGTGGGGCGCCGCTGCCGGGTCGACGCGAGCCGCGGGTCGTGCAGTTCCGCCTTCCTGTCACCGTCGACTTAGCCGGCAGCATCGACGGTGCCCCGGCGCCGGAGGATAAGCGGCGGCGTGCGGCTGACCGTGCGCGCACGGACGCGTCGGGACGTTCCTCGTGAATCGGCCGCCGATCAAGGAAAAGCCGACCGCCAACGAGCGACTGTGGCGTGGCCTGCTGTTCGGCCTGAGCGCAGTGATGGGGGCCTTTGCGCTGGTCGATCTGGAACGCGGCCGGATCGCGAACGCGATGGGCGACGCCGGCGTGTGTTGCCTGATGCTGTCGCTGATGAACCAGTTCTTGATTGTGCAGGCCATCATCGGGGCCGTGTCGAAGGACGCATCGCGAGCGCAATTGCGGCGTGAAGCCGAGCGTCTTCGCACTGCGCATCCGTGGACGGAGCGGGTCGCTGCGGTTGGGTGGGCACTGCTGTTCGGTTCGCTGATCCTCAGGGCGCTGGGCGTCGATTGACCGCCTGGCCGGCGCCGCCGCATTCTGCTGCCCGCTTTCTGCAGCCTGTCGCAGCCGGCTCGGCGTACGGGTCGGCCGGCCCGTACAGTTGGAGCGATCGGCCGTCGTCACGGTTGCCCCTTGGATATCCAGTCAGTCAATGAACGCAAGTGCCGAATCCGCCAAGAGCGGCCGCGATGCAGGCGACCGCAAACGCAGTGCGCAGTGGGCGGCTGACGTTGCCTCCGGTGCCCGCGTGGCTGCACCGTGGCTCGGAGCGGGGGCAAGACGCTTTGGCGACTGGCTGACGTCGATCGGCTGGGCAAAGTTCTTCCTGTTGTCGGTGCTGCTGCTGATTGCGGGGGCCATGCTCAACAGCTGGCTGTTCGATTCGGGGCCATCGATCGTCGTCGATACGTCGGACCCCAAGGACAGGGTCAACGTCGTCGTTTCGGTGACGCCACAAGGCGTACGCATCGCGCCGCCGGCGCCGGCTGCGCAACCGCCGCTGCCATCTGCGCCGTCGCCTCAGGCTGGCCCGGGAGCCGCGCCGCCGTCGGGCATTGAGCCGGATGGCGCTGGCCAGGAAGCGGCCGGCGTCAAAGCCGGCAAGGAGGGCGTGCGGATTGTCACGACAAAGGACGGCAAGCGCATTGAACTGAAGATCGACAGCAAGGGGATTCGCATCGAGCAACTGCCCGGAACTTCCGGGAAGCAGCCGAATGGCGATGCGGCCGGCAGGCGTGCCGACGGTGCCGTGGTCTTGACGCCCGAGATACTGGCCCAGCCGGAGAAGGCAGCCGAAGCGATCGAATCGGTGCGTGAGCGCGTCGAGGCAATCGTCCAGGAGCAGGTCAATCGTCAGGTTGCGCGGACGACGCGTGTCTACCGTGAACGGTCGGGCGACTGGTTCATGAGTTTTCTGATGCTGCTGATCGTCACGTCGATCATCGCCAAGGTGCTGCTAGGCAGCAAGCGGAAGGCGGAGACACGCGCGCAAGCGGCGAGTGCCACGGCAGCGGAAGAAGGGCTGAAGCGGCAGTTGGCGGAAGCGCAGCTGAAGATGATGCAGGCGCAGGTCGAACCGCACTTCCTGTTCAATACCCTGGCGTCGGTGGACTACCTGATCGAGACAGATCCCGCGCGTGCGTCGACGATGCAGAAGAACCTGATCCAGTACCTGCGCGCGGCGCTGCCGCAGATGCGCGAGGGTTCGACCACGCTCGGCAAGGAACTGGCTCTCGTCCGCGCCTATCTCGAGATTCTCAAGGTGCGGATGGACGATCGGCTGCATTTCGCGATCACAGTACCGCAGGGTCTGATGAGTGCGCAGTTCCCGCCTATGGTGCTGCAGACGCTGGTAGAAAACGCGATCAAACACGCGCTCGAGCCGAAGCCGGAAGGCGGGTCGATCACTGTTACGGCCGATATCGCCAACGGCAACCTGCGTGTGACCGTCGCCGACACTGGGCTCGGCTTCGGTGCGAGCGGCAAGCCGGGCACCGGTGTCGGGCTGAGCAACGTGCGCGAGCGCCTCGCGGCCCTGTACGGTGGTCGGGCCAGGTTCGCAATCGAGGCGAACGCGCCGTCTGGAACGATCGCGACCATCGAAGTGCCCTATGAAGCCGATCTCGGCGAGCGCGACGACGCGACGTCGCGGAGGACTAGCGCTTCGACCTCATGAGCACGGCGCCTTCGGCCAATGGGGCCGCGCGCGGCCGACAAGGTAGGATTTCGCCATGAGTGGGGTCAGGGCAGTGATCGCCGATGACGAGCGCCTGATGCGCGAGCAACTGCGCGCCCGTCTGTCCGAGGTGTGGCCCGAGCTCGAAATCGTCGCTGAAGCGAAGAACGGGCGCGAAGCGGTCGACGCCGTTGCGATGCATAAGCCCGATCTCGTTTTCCTCGACATCCGGATGCCGGCGATGACCGGTGTCGAGGCGGCACGCGAGATCGGCGACGCCTGCCACGTCGTCTTCATCACCGCTTACAGCGAGTACGCCGTCGAGGCGTTTGAACAGGGGGCAGTCGACTACGTCCTGAAACCCGCCGAGAACGAGCGCCTGGCCATGACCGTTGCAAGGCTCAAGGAACGTCTGGGCAGCAAGCCGGCGGACCTTGGCGTGCTTCTGGAGAGGCTGGCGGCTCGGCTCGACTTGCCTGCCGCACTGCCGCCGGATGCCGACGGCAGGAAGAATCGCCTGC
>JBFGOX010000150.1:0-6635 GCA_041565015.1 Burkholderiaceae bacterium | reverse complement strand
GTCGATCGCCGTGCTCGAACCGGCGAAATCAGCTCCGTCCGCGCCATCGGCGTGTTAATATGCCCGGTTCAAGAAACGCCGCAAATTATTCATTTATTGGGCTTTTTTCGTGGTCCGCCGTTGAGCTGCCGAGCACGACGGCAGCCGCGAAAAGGCTCTTCCACAGCGAAAACAGAAAATGGCAATTGAACGTACGCTTTCCATCATCAAACCCGACGCCGTTGCCAAGAACGCCATCGGGCAGATCCTCTCGCGTCTCGAGGGCGGTGGCCTGAAGATCGTCGCCGCGCGCATGATGCATCTGTCGCGCGCTGAGGCCGAGGCGTTCTACGGCGTTCACCGAGAGAGGCCGTTTTTCAAGGACCTGGTCGAATTCATGGTGTCGGGGCCGATCCTGGTGCAGGTTCTCGAAGGAGAAAATGCGATTCTGAGGAATCGCGAGCTGATGGGCGCCACCGATCCGAAGAAGGCGGCTGCCGGAACGATCCGGGCCGAATTCGCCGACAGCATCGATGCCAATGCGGTGCATGGCTCGGACGCGCCGGAAACGGCGCGCGCCGAAGTGGCGTTCTTCTTTCCGGCGATGAGCATCTATTCGCGCTGATTCGTACGCGGGCCATCGGTGCAGAATCTGCTCGACTTCGATGCCACGCGGCTTACGGACTTCGTCGTAGGCCTCGGCGAAAAACCGTTTCGTGCCCGCCAGTTGCTGCGCTGGGTGCATAGGCGCGGCGGCGCCGACTTCGCCTCGATGACCGATCTGGCCAGGTCGTTGCGCGCTTTGCTCGCGACGTCGGCGTGCATTGCGGCGCCGAAGGTCCTCAGCGATTCGACTTCCGTTGACGGCACGCGCAAGTGGCTGCTCGATGTCGGCGCCGGCAACGCGATCGAGACCGTGTTCATTCCGGAGGACGACCGCGGCACGTTGTGCGTGTCCTCGCAGGCCGGTTGCGCGATGAACTGCCTGTTTTGTTCTACCGGCCGCCAGGGATTCAATCGCAACCTGACGACGGCGGAGATCGTCGGCCAGTTGTGGTGGGCCGAGCACGCGCTGCGGGCGCAGTTCGGTCTGGTCGCCGAGCATGAGCGGGTGATCAGCAACGTCGTGCTGATGGGCATGGGCGAGCCGCTGCAGAACCTCGACGCGTTGCTGCCGGCACTGCGGCTGATGCTCGATGACGATGCCTATGGCCTGTCGCGACGACGGGTCACGGTCTCGACGTCGGGCCTGGTGCAGCAGATCGACAAGCTGGCCGCCGAGTGTCCGGTGGCGCTGGCCGTCTCGCTGCACGCGCCGAATGATGCGCTGCGCGACCGGCTGGTGCCGTTGAACCGCAAGCACCCGCTGCACGAGCTGATGGCCGCCTGCCGGCGCTATCTGCGCCGGGCGCCGCGTGATTTCATTACCTTCGAATACGTGATGCTCGACGGCGTCAACGATTCCGATGTGCACGCCCGCGAGCTTGTCGCGCTGGTGCGCGACGTGCCGTGCAAGTTCAACCTGATTCCGTTCAATCCGTTTCCGGACGCCGGCCTTGGGCGTTCTCCAGCCAATCGCATCCGCGGCTTCGCGCAGGTGCTGATCGATGCCGGGGTCGTAACCACGACCCGCAGGACCCGCGGCGACGACATCGATGCGGCCTGTGGCCAGCTGGCCGGCGAGGTGCGGGACCGCACGCGCCGCGCGGTCGCGGGGGCGAAGCGCATGCCGCCGGTCGTTGCGGTGTCCGCGCGCTAGGGCGTCGATGACGTCGTCCGCTTTCCTTCGGCTCGCGCTGCTCGCACTGCTCGTCTGGACGGCAAGCGGTTGCCAGACGGTGACCACTGTCGGGGGTAAGCAGGTTCCGTCGGGTGCGGGCAAGGCGGAGGCTGACCCGCGCAAACGCGCCGAGATCCGAACCGAGCTGGCGTCGAACTATTACCGCGACGGCCGGCTGGCCATTGCACTCGAAGAGGCGCAGCGCGCGGTTCAGATCGACGCCAACTTCGCCCCGGCGCATTCGCTGCTCGGCTTGATCAGCATGGACCTCGGCGACCGGCGCGAGGCCGAGGCCAGTTTCGGGCGCGCGCTGCGGTTGGACCCCGACAATTCGAACATCCTGAACAACTACGGCTGGTTCCTGTGCCAGAGCGGGCGAGAGCGCGAGTCTGTCGAGTATTTCCAGCGCGCGGCGGCGAATCGTCTGTATGCGACGCCCGGCTTGGCGATGCGCAATGCGGGGATCTGTCTGCTGCGCGTCAACGACATCGACGGCGGCGAACGGATGCTGCGTCGGGCGTTCGAAGTCGACGCGTCCGATCCTTTGACAAAGTTCGAACTCGCGCGCCTGTACCTGCGCCAGAAGCGGCCCGATCGTGCCGGCTTCTATTTCGGTCTGCTCGACCCGGCGAGCGCCTCGAGCGCGCCCGCCCTGTGGCTGGGTCTGCGCATCGCCCGCGCCAACGGCGATCTGCGCCGCGAGCGTGATCTGGCCGCGCAGCTGCGGGAACGATTTCCGGATTCGGCAGAAGCGTCAGCGCTTCGTCGCGGAGCCTTCGATGACTGAACTCGAGATGAAGGACAGCAGGACTGCGCCGGCTGAGCCGACTGCAGCGAGGCAGGCGCTTTCGCCGGCGTCCGTCGCCGGATCGGCAGTCGATGTGGAATCGTTTGGTCGCGCGCTGGCTGCAGCGCGAAAGGCGCGCGGGCTTACCCAGGGGGATGTGGCCGCGCAGCTGCGCCTACAACTGCGGCAGGTGCGCGCGATCGAGGCCGAAGACCTCGACGCGCTGCCGGAAGGGCCATTCGTGCGCGGCTTCGTGCGCAACTACGCGAAGCTGGTCGATGCGCCGGCCGAGCCGCTGCTGGCGCTGCTGGCGGCGCGCCTGAAACCGGTCGAGCCGCTGCGCGCCGACAGTGAGGGCTCCGCCGCAGTCAGCCCGGTCCGCCTGGCCGCACGCGAACATGCCTCGCGCGTGACCGTCGTCGGCGGCGCCGTCGCGATGCTGGTGATCTTTGCGGTGCTCGGCTGGTTGACGATGCGGCCGGGCGAGGTGCCTGACAACGCCGCGACACCAGCGCCGGTGCCGGCAGCGGTCGCGCCGGTACCAGCGGCGGACAGCGCCGTGCAGACGCCGCTGGTCGTCGGAACGCCCGTTGCCGCCCCAACGGCCGAAAGCGAAGCCGTGGCGCCGCCGGCGCCGCCGGCAGAGACTCCGGCCGCGGCTTCGACCGCGCTGCGGCTCAGCTTCCGTGATCGTTCGTGGGTCGAGATCACGCAGGACGACGGCACCGTGCTGATGTCGCGCATCAACGACGCGGGCGTGCAGGAAACCGTCGATGGCAAGCCGCCGTACCAGCTCGTGATCGGCAACGCTTCGAAAGTCGATCTCGAGTTTCGCGGCGAGCGCATCGATCTCGCCGCGTTCGCCAGTCGCGGCGACGTCGCCCGACTGAGGCTCGAGTAGGCGCGCGGTGAATCGGCCTGAAGTCCCGCTGCAGTGCCTGCCGCCCGCGGCTGGGCCGATGACGCGCCACCGAACGCGTCAGGTCGCCGTGCGCTGGGCAGATCGTATCGTCGCCGTCGGCGGCGATGCGCCGGTCATGGTGCAGTCGATGACGAACACCGACACCGCCGACGCGATTGCCACCGCGATCCAGGTGAAGGAACTGGCGCAGGCCGGTTCGGAAGTGGTGCGGATCACGGTCAACTCACCCGAAGCGGCGGCGGAAGTCCCGGCGATCCGTGCGCAACTGGACAAGATGGGTGTCGACGCGCCACTGGTCGGCGACTTTCATTACAACGGCCACAAGCTGCTGACGCAGTTTCCGGGCTGCGCCGAGTCGCTGTCGGCGTACCGGATCAATCCGGGCAATGTCGGCAAGGGCGCGCGCGGCGAGGACAACTTCGCGCAGATGATCGCAGCGGCCTGCCGGCACGACAAACCGGTGCGTATCGGCGTGAACTGGGGCAGCCTCGACCAGGAACTGCTGGCGCGGATGATGGACGAGAACGGTCGCCGGGCGGAGCCGTGGGGAGCTGCCGACGTGCTGCGCGAAGCGCTGGTGCGCTCGGCGATCGACAGCGCGCAGCGCGCTGAGGAACTGGGTTTGCGTGGCGATGCGATCGTGCTGTCGGCGAAGGTCAGCGGCGTGCAGGATCTGATCGCCGTGTATCGCGAACTGGCGCGCCGCTGCGATTACCCGCTGCATCTGGGCCTGACCGAAGCGGGCATGGGCAGCAAGGGCATCGTCGCATCCACCGCGGCGCTGGCAGTGCTGCTGCAGGAGGGTATTGGCGACACGATCCGTGTCTCGCTGACGCCAGCGCCGGGAGAGCCGCGCACGAAGGAAGTGCAGGTGGCACAGGAAATCCTGCAGGCAATGGGTCTGCGCGCCTTTTCACCGCAGGTGATCGCCTGTCCGGGCTGCGGCCGCACCACCAGCACGTTCTTCCAGGAACTGGCGCAGAAGATCCAGGCGTATCTGCGCGGACAGATGCCGGCTTGGCGCGCGCAGTATCCGGGCGTCGAAGCGATGAACGTCGCCGTGATGGGCTGCGTGGTCAACGGTCCAGGCGAAAGCAAGCACGCCAATGTCGGCATCTCGCTGCCGGGATCAGGCGAGGCGCCGGTGGCGCCGGTCTTCGTCGACGGCCGCCGCACGGTGACGCTGAAGGGCGAGCGCATCGCCGAGGAGTTCCAGGCGATCGTCGAAGACTACGTGCGGCGCAAGTTCGCGCGCGAACACGCCTGAAGCCCATGAAGAAGGAAAAGCTCGCCGCCATCCGCGGCATGAACGATCTGTTGCCTGCCGAGGCGCCGCTGTGGGAGGCGTTCGAGGCACGGACGATCGACGTGCTGCGCGCCTACGGGTACCAGCAGATCCGCACGCCGCTCGTCGAGCACACCGCGCTGTTCGCGCGCGGCATCGGCGAGGTGACCGACATCGTCGAGAAGGAGATGTACTCGTTCGTCGACCACTTGAACGGCGAGCAGCTGACACTGCGGCCCGAGGCGACCGCCTCGGTGGTGCGCGCCTGCATCGAGCACAACCTGCTGTACGACGCGCCGCGCCGGCTCTGGTACATGGGCCCGATGTTTCGCCACGAGCGGCCGCAGCGCGGGCGCTACCGGCAGTTTCACCAGGTCGGCGCGGAAGCGCTCGGTTTTGCCGGCCCCGACGTCGACGCCGAACAGATCCTGATGCTGAAGCGGTTGTGGGACGTACTGGAGATCGGGCCGGTGCGGCTGGAGCTGAACTCGCTCGGCGACGCCGAAGAGCGCGCGGCGCACCGTGCCGCGCTGGTGGCCTACTTCGAGCAACACGGCGACGAACTCGACGCCGATGCGCGGCGGCGTCTGCACAGCAATCCGCTGCGCATCCTCGACACCAAGAACCCGGCGATGCAGTCGCTGGTCGCACAGGCGCCGCGGATGATCGACTACCTCGGCGAGAAATCACGCGACCATTTCGAGCGGCTGCAGGAGATGCTCGCCGTCGCCGGGATCGAGTTCACGATCAACCCGCGGCTGGTCCGCGGTCTCGACTACTACAACCTGACCGTCTACGAGTGGGTGACCGACCGGCTCGGCGCGCAAGGTACGATCTGCGGCGGCGGGCGCTACGACCCGCTGATCGAAATGCTCGGCGGCCGGCCGGCACCGGGCTGCGGGTTCGCCATCGGCGTCGAACGGGTGATCGAGCTGCTGCGCGAAGCGCTGCCCGAATTCGCGCGCCCGGTCTGCGACGTCTATGTGCTGCACCAGGGAGGTGCGACGCTGACGGTGGCGATGCGGGCGGCCGAGCGGCTTCGCGACGCCGGGCTCGACGTGATCTTGCACGCCGGCGAGGCGAGCCTGAAGGCGCAGATGAAGCGCGCCGATGCCAGCGGTGCCGAATACGCGGTGATCGTCGGCGAGACCGAGGCTGCGGAGGGCAGGCCGATGGTCAAGGCGCTGCGCTCGACCCAGACGACCGCGCCGTTCGTGCAGCAGCGGCAGGTGGCGCTTGCTGAATTGGGACAGGCGGTCGCGACAGCGATCGCTGCTGATGGCAACGAAGAGATTTCCGGGAAGAACTGATGGCTTACGACCTCGAAGAGCAGGAACAGCTGGCGGCGATCAAGGCCTGGTGGGACCGCTGGGGCAATCTGGTGCTGACCTTGGCCACCGTCGTGCTGCTGGCAATCGCAGCATTCAACGGCTGGCGCTGGTACGAACGGCACGAGGCCGGCAACGCCGGCGCGCTGTACGAGGAGTTTCTCGGTTCGCTCGACGGCGCGGACGTCGGACGGAAGAAGGAACTGGCCGGCACCCTGATCGAGCGCTATGCGGGCACGGTCTACGCGCCGATGGCGGCGTTGCAGATCGCGAAAGTCAACCACGAAGCCGGCGACTTCGGTGCCGCACAGGCGCAGCTTCGCTGGGTGATCGACAAGGCGGGACACGACGAACTGGCGCAGATCGCCAGACTGCGGCTGGCCGGCGTGTTGCTTGACGAGAAGGCGTACGACGAAGCGCTGAAGCAGCTCAGCGGCGATGTGGCGCCGTCGTTGGCGGCCGCGTTTGCCGACCGCCGCGGTGACGTGCTGATGGCGATGAACAAGGCAGGCGAGGCGCGCGCGGCCTATCAGGAGGCGCTCGACAAAGCGGGT
>JBFGOX010000149.1:0-6635 GCA_041565015.1 Burkholderiaceae bacterium | reverse complement strand
GCCGGACTGGCGCACGCTGATCTCGTGCTGATGGCCTGGGTGGCGGTGGTCGGGCTGGCCGGGATCGCCTGCGTCAAGCTGCACATGGGGGTGACCGAAACCATGCGATTGCAGATGGACAGCGATCGCGCGGCCACCGCACAAGGGCAGGCGCTGACCGATCTGAACGATAGCCGCGAACAGTTGCGGCTGGCCCTGGAGGCGATCGATGCCGGTGTGGCCGACACCAACGTGATCACCGGCGAGCGTTTCTTTTCAGTGCGATACACGGAGATCCTCGGCTTCACCGATCGTGCGGCATTCATCCGCGAGTATCGGTTTTCGGAATCGCTGCATCCCGAAGATCGCGACCGCGTGCTGGCAGCGCGGCGCACGCATCTTGAAAAAGGTGCGCCGTTTAACCGCGAGTTCCGTGTCCGTAACGCCCAGGGCGACTACATCTGGGTGCAGGCGCGCGGCGAGTCGCTGCGCGATGCCAAGGGCCGGGCGACGCGTTTCGTGATGTCGATTGTCGATATCACCAAGCGGCGCGAGGCCGAAGCAAAGCTGATCGCCAGTGAGCGCCGCTACCGTGCGCTGGTCGACGCCACGCCATCGCTGATCTGGACCTGCGACCGCGCCGGCAAGATCACGCTGGTATCGGATCGCGCTTGCCGGCTGATCTACGGCTTCGAGCCGCGGCAGGTGCTCGGCCGCCACGTGACGGCATTCAACGCGCCGGAGTTCACGCAGCGCCTATTCCTGCGCCGCTTCATGCCGGTCTTCCGCGGCCAGCCGGTGTACGACGTCGAGGCCGTCCACCTGACCCACGACGGCGCGCCGGTCTACGTCACGGTCAGCGCGGTGCCGACGTTCGACGCCCAAGGCGAACTCGAATCGGTGCTCGGTGTTTGCACCGACATCACCGCGCAGAAACGCCGCGAGCGCGAACTGGCGGTCGCGCTGCGCAATCAGCAGGTGATCTTCGATGCCGCCGGCGAGGGCATCGCGTTCGTCAAGTCGGGACGGATCGAAAACGCCAATGGTGCGCTGGCGCAGATGCTCGGCGTCAGCCGCTCTTGGCTGAACGGGCGAGCCGCGGCCGACATCCTTGCCACCGCTGCGGACTGGGGGCGAATCCTCGAGGTCACCCGCGCCGCCGCGCTGCGAGGCGAATCGGCGAACCACGAAGTGATGCTGCGCGCGCCGGAGGCAGGCTCTCGGGGCGTGTGGTCGCAACTGACCGCGAGCATGGTCGGCAACGAGGACGAGTCCGAGGCGATGATCCTGGTGCTGACCGACATCACGCCGCTGAAGCAGCGCGAGGAAATGGCCTGGCACCAGGCCAATCACGACGAACTGACCGGGCTGCCGAATCGCCGCCTGCTGGTCGAGAATGCTCGCCGGCTGCTGTCGGTGGCGATGCGGCGCGATCGCCTGGCCGCGCTGATGGTGCTCGACCTCGACGGTTTCAAGGACGTAAACGACACGTTCGGGCACGCCTATGGCGATGCGATGCTGCGCCGGGTGTCGATGCGCATGTCGATGGCGCTGCGCGAATACGATCTGATTGCGCGCATTGGCGGCGACGAGTTCGTGATCCTGCTGCCGGAAATCGACGATCTCGACGCTGCGCGCGCGGTGGCCGACAAGCTGATTGCGGCGGCAGGAGAGGACATCGAAACCGGCGATCGGCTGGCGCACATGGGCGCCAGCGTCGGCATCGCCGTGTTCCCGACCGACGGGCAGGACTTCGATTCGTTGCTGCGTCGCGCAGACGCGGCGATGTACGCGTCGAAGCAGGCCGGCAAGAACCGCTATACGTTTTCCACGCCGCCGCGCGTCGAAGACGTCAGCGCAGCAACGCTGCCTGAGCTTCGGCCGCACTGAGCCGCGCCAGCCACAATTCGACTGCCTCGCCGGCCGGCATCAGCCTTGCGCGATAGCCACGACGGCCGAGCAAACGCACGTCGAGGTTCTCTCTTCCAGCTTTCGCACGCGGGGCGATGCATGCGCGGCGTTTGCGCGGCATCATCCGCAGGGTTGTTGAAGAATTGATTCGACCGATCTGTCCGACCGTTCGGACACCGGTCGCACGTAGGAGCAGGAATGCTTTCGCTGCGCAAAAGCGCCGAACGCGGCTATGCGGATCACGGCTGGCTGAAGTCGTATCACAGTTTTTCGTTCGCCGATTACTACGATCCGGCACATATGGGTCACGGTCCGCTGCGCGTGATCAACGAAGATCGGATCGCCCCCGGCAGCGGCTTCGGCACGCACGGCCATCGCGACATGGAAATCATCAGCTACGTGCTCGACGGTGAACTCGCGCACCGCGACAGCCTGGGCAACGGCTCGGTGATTCGCCCCGGCGACGTGCAGCGGATGAGTGCCGGCAGTGGTGTGCGTCACTCCGAGTACAACCACGCGAAGGACAAGACCACGCATTTCCTGCAGATCTGGATCGAGCCGGATGTGACCGGCATCGCGCCAGGCTACGAGGAAAAACGGTTCGCCGAGGCGGAGAAGCAGGACCGTCTGCGGCTCGTCGCCTCGCCGGATGGCGCCGAAGGTTCGGTGCGCATTCACCAGGACGCGCGGCTGTACGTGGCTTGCCTGTCCGCGGGGCGGTCGCTGTCGCAGACGCTGGCCGCAGGGCGGCTGGGCTATCTGCACCTGGTCCGAGGGGCGCTTACCGTCAACGGCGAGCGGCTCGGCACCGGCGATGCGGCAAAGCTCGAGGGCGAAACAGCGTTGTCGTTGGCGGCCAGCGAAGACTCCGAACTGCTGCTGTTCGATCTGCCGCCGGGTCGCTGAGCGTCGATTCGCGCTGCCCGGTCCGATGCGGCGCGGCGTTCAGCCAAGATGCTCGCGCAGGAAACCGGCGATCGCCTCGATCTCCTCGGCACAGATCGAATGCGGCATCGGATATTCGTGCCAGCTGATCGAATAACCCAGCGTCATCAGCAGGTCGCGTGATCGGATCGCGCGTGCAATTGGAACGACGGGATCGCCGCTGCCATGCGCCATCAGGATCGGCACGCCGGTGCTGGCCGCATGCCGCTCATCGGCAAACTTCTCGGCCAGCGGCAAGTAACCTGACAGCGCAATCAGGCCGGCGAGCGGATCCGCCTGCCGCAGTCCGGTCTGCAGCGTGATCGCCGCGCCCTGCGAAAACCCGGCGAGCACGAGGCGGTCGCGCGGCGTGCCGCGCTCGATTTCACGCGCGATCAATTGCTCGACCGCGGACTGCGAGGCGCGAATGCCGTCTTCATCCTCGCGATGGGCCAGGTCTGCCGTGCGGATGTCGTACCACGCGCGCATGACGAAGCCGTTGTTGATCGTCACCGGCATCATCGGCGCGTGCGGAAACACGTAGCGTGCCGCCGGGGCGCCGAGTGACTCGAGCTCCTTGACCACCGGCACGAAGTCGTAGCCGTCGGCGCCAAGGCCGTGCAGCCAGATCACGGTCGCCGCGGGCGCGCGGCTCGTCTGCAGTTCGACGCACTCGAGCAGCGGCTGACTGGTCACGATATGCCTTTCACCCGTTCACTTCGCGCGCAACGCCGACTTCGGCCGGAAGGCCTTGACCACGGATGCGTTCGTTTCGATGTACGGCCCGCCGATGAGGTCGATGCAGTAGGGCACGGCGGCGAAGATGCCCGCCATCCGGATTGCGCCATCGGCATCCTTCAGGCCTTCCAGCGTTTCTGCGATGGCCTTCGGCTGGCCGGGCAGGTTGATGATCAGCGCCGCGTGGTCTGCCGTTTCACGCAGCACGGCCACCTGGCGCGACAGGATCGCCGTCGGCACGAACTCGAGCGAGATCCGTCGCATCTGTTCGCCGAAGCCCGGCATCTCGCGCGTAGCCACCGCGAGCGTCGCCTCGGGCGTCACGTCGCGCCGGGCCGGGCCCGTGCCGCCGGTGGTCAGCACCAGGTCGCAGCCGACCACATCGACCAGTTCCACCAACGTTGCTTCGATGGCCGTGCGATCGTCGGCGATCAGCCGCTCGTGCGGCTGCCAGGTCGAGGCCAGTGCCCGTCCGAGCCACTCGCGCAGACCTGGCAGGCCCTTGTCCTCGTAGGCGCCGCGCGACGCGCGATCGGAGACCGATACCAGGCCGACGACGAGTTCGTCCGGATGCCTTCGCTGCGCTCTCACGACGCCTCCGCCGGCTGCGCCAGTTGCTCGTGCAACCAGCGGTACAGCTGTCGCGCATGCTTCGGCGGCCGGCCTTCAGCGTGTTCGCGCCGCGCAGCGCGGATCATGGCGCGAACCTGCTGCACGTCGGCCTGCGGCAGCATCGTCATCAGGTCTTCCATGGCGTGATCATCGTCGAGCAGGCGGTCGCGCAGCCGTTCGCAACGGTGCATCAGCGCAACGGCCTGCTTCGACTCGCCGGTGGCGTTTTCGATTGCCGCCCGCAGCGCATCCGCGTCGACACGTCGCATCAGCTTGCCGATGAATTGCCGCTGCCGCCGCCGACCCTCGTGCGAGTGGATCCGCGTTGCCTCTGCGATCGCGGTGCGTAGGTCTTCGGGAATATCGATCCGCGCCAGCGTTGCCTCGGGCAGCTGCAGCAGCGATACGCCGAGCGCCTGCAAGGCTGCCATGTCGCGCTTGCGCTGCGACTTGCTCGGCCGCTCGGTTGCCTCGCTGGAAGTACCGCGAGCATCGGCCGGCGCGGCGGGAACGGAGTCACGGCTCATCGCTGGCTATCATAACGGCCTGCTCTCGCGGTCCCGCGCCGCACCAATGACGAAACCCACCAATGACGCAACTTTTCGCCCTGGCGGACGATCAACTGCGCAGCGCTGCGCAAGAGGCCCTCGGTATTGCCCGGCGCTTGGGCGCCTCTGACGCCGCAGCCGAAGTCAGCGAATCGGTCGGACTGTCGGTCAGCACGCGCAAGGCGCAGGTCGAAACGATCGAGCACACCCGCGACAAAGGCCTCGGCATCACCGTCTACATCGGCACCCGGCGGGGCAACGCGTCGACGTCCGACCTTGCACCGGCGGCGATTGCCCAGGCCGTCGAGGCGGCTTACAACATCGCCCGCTTCACCGCCGAGGATCCGGCCGCCGGCCTGCCCGATGAACAGGCGTTTCAGCACCAGCCGCGCGATCTGGATCTGTTTCACCCCTGGGATCTCGACGTCGAGCAGGCGATCGAGCTGGCGCAGGAGGCCGAACGCGCCGCCTTTGCGGTCAGCCCGCTTGTTGCGAACTCCGAAGGCGCGAATGTGTACACCTCCTCCGGCCATTTCGTGCTCGCCAACACGCGCGGTTTCTGCGCCGGGTTTCCGTTTTCGCGCCACTCGCTTTCGGTGACGCCGATCGCGCAGGACGGCCGCGGCATGCAGCGCGACGACTGGTACAGCGCTTCGCGCGTGGCGGGAGAGCTCGCCTCGCCGCAGGCGCTCGGCGATTACGCTGCGCGGCGGGCCTTGGCGCGACTTTCGGCGCGCAAGCTGCGCACGCGCAAGGTGCCGGTGCTGTTCGAGGCGCCGCTGGCTTGCGGCCTGCTCGGCAGCTTTGTTCAGGCGGCCAGCGGCGGCTCCCTGTATCGAAAGGCCTCCTTCCTCGTCGATGCCCTTGGCGAGTCGGTTTTTTCGCCGCATGTGTCGATCCACGAGGACCCGTATGTGCCGCGGGCGATCGGCTCCGGCGCCTTCGACGAGGAAGGCGTTCGCGGCGAAAAGCGCGATGTGGTCGCCGACGGCGTGCTGCGCGGCTACTTCCTGTCGACCTACTCGGCGCGCAAGCTGGGCATGAAGAGCACCGGCAACGCCGGCGGCTCCTACAACCTGGAACTGCGCTCGAAGCTGACGCAGCCCGGCGACGATTTCGAGACGATGCTGCGCAAGCTCGGCACCGGTTTGCTGGTGACTGAACTGATCGGCCACGGCATCAACTACGTCACCGGCGACTATTCGCGTGGCGCCAGCGGGTTCTGGGTGCAGGGCGGCGAGATTGCCTATCCGGTCGAGGAGATCACGATCGCCGGCAACCTGCGCGAAATGTTCGGCAACGTGGTGGCCGTCGGCGCCGACCGGTTGGTGCGCGGCGGGAAGGCCTCTGGCTCAGTGCTGATCGACGGCATGACCGTCGGTGGATTGGGCGGCAAAGCCTGATTCCGACTGCAGGCGGCCTGCGTGTCGTCTCGCGGATCGGCCGCTTGGCGGGCATTCCGGCGCCGGGTCGGGCCATCGAGTCATGGCGGTGCCCTGACGCGCGCGGTTTCGCTGGATCGACGGGCAGGGCGTCAGACGCCGCGGACGAATGACGTCTGACTCGTTTGCGTAGTGAAGCGGTCTTCCTGCGGTCGGCAGGAAGTTTCCTCGGTCATGCTTGAACGTTTCGGCGCAGGCCTGTTTGTGTCAGCATGACCCATATGGCCTGGCGCGAGCGTCGATCCGCGAAGGTGCCAGAAGCCGCAAACCCTCGCATTCGATTGCTCGCTTTGCTTGGGTCAGTGCCAAGGAGATGGAGACCATGCGTTGGATGCTTTCGATCAGTCGGTCAATTGACGCGTTGAACGAGCGGGTAGGTCGGCTGTGTTACTGGCTGATTTTGATCGTGGTGCTGATCAGTGCGGGCAATGCGGTATCGCGCTACGGGTTCAGTGCCAGTTCGAACGCGTGGCTGGAGATC
>JBFGOX010000148.1:0-6660 GCA_041565015.1 Burkholderiaceae bacterium | reverse complement strand
TGGCGGGACCGCTTGCCGGCGGCATGTCGGGCACCCGCGCCAGCGGCGGCGCTGGCGGCGGCGGCGCGGGCGGCTTGCTTCCCTGCCACCACCACCACGCGGCCCCGGCAACGGCCAGCAGCACCGCGCCGAGCACCCACCACCAGATCGTCCTGTTCTCGTTCATCGCTGCCCCTGCCTGCCGGCGCGCCTCCGGGTCTGAGTCCGGCCGCGCCGTTTCGGTTTCCCTGACAAGGGCAAGGCTACCCCACGAACGGCCGCACGCCGATCAGCCAGGCATGCAGATACAGCGCGAACACGCCCCACAGCAGCGCACCGACCATGATCGTCGCGACGTCGCCGGCGAGAGTCCCTTTCGGATCCGTGCGGCCGAACGCACGGTCCCGTCGGCGTGCGGCGCGGAAACTGAACACTGCCCAGGCGAGAAAGGCGCCGAACAGAAACAGATCGGCCAACGTGCCATTGGCGAGCAGATGCCCGACCGCCCAGATCTTCACGCCGAGGACCATCGGGTGCTTGACGGCCGGCCGGATGTGGTTGCGCGGCACGTAGGCGGCTACGATCAGCACAAACGAGAAGAGCATCAACAGCGCCGACAGATGCCGAGTCCACAGCGGCGGGTCCCACAGCACGATCGGCGCCGACCGCGCCTGCCCGTAGCCGATGACAACCAGCAACAGGCCGATGGCCGAGGCGACCGAGTAGACGCCCTTGTAGGCGCCTTCGCCCACTTTCGCGATCTGCGCGCCTCGCCAGTCGTCGGCAACGATGCGCATTGAGTGCACGCCGAGGAAAACGATCAGTCCGGCGATCAGGGTCGTCATCTTGACTGGTCCAGGAACGAGGCGCCGCTGCGAATTCTCGTCCCAAAGGCACCTGCAATGCATCCCGCGCTGCGGCGCAAGCCGCGGCGGATCGCCTGCCCCGCCCCCCGCACCGACGTAGACCGCCGCGTGCTCAGGCGCAGTTCTCCAGATGCCTCGATGCCGGATGGCCACGTTCGCGCGCAACGCGCCGGCGGCGGGCCCGCCGGCGAAGGTTAGGATGCGTGATCGGTCAAATCGAATCGCCATGACCTCGACTGCACCCGACCCTGCCGCCCTGCTGACGCCGCTGTCGGACGCCGACTTCGACGCCCTCGGCGAGATGCTCGCTGCCGACTGGGCACCGGAAACCACGATGGACCTGGAGCAACTCGACGGCTTTCTGGCCGGCCTGATCTGCGCGCCGCAAGTCGTGCCGCCGAGCAGCTATGTGGCCGTCATCTTCGGCGACGAGGAGCCCACGTTTCCCGACCACGACACCGCGCGGCGCTTCTTCGATCTGCTGATGCGAAGGAGCAACCAGATCGCAAAGGCGCTGAATGCGCCGGTGGAGCGGCTCGACGATCCACGCGCCTACGCGCCATTCCTGATCGACTGGAACGAGGACGACGAGATCGCTCAGCAGATGGTCGACTCCGGCGAGATTCCGCGCCTGCCGGCGTATGGCGAATTGTGGGCACGCGGCTTTCTGCATGCCGTGCATCTGACGCGGCAGGACTGGGAGTCAATTCCCGCGGACGACGAAGAGGGGACGCAACTTATCAGCGAGGCGCTCGATGCGATCGTCGCCCTGGTGCCCGACGACGAAGAAGTCGGCGCGGCCGGCGGCAAGCCAGTTTCAACCGAGTCGCGCGAGGACATGGTCGATGATGCGCTGATCGCTGCCTATGACCTGCGCGACTACTGGCGCGAGGCGCAGTTCGAACGCGAACGCGTCAAGGAGCCGATCCGCCGCGAGCCCAAGGTCGGACGCAACGATCCCTGCCCGTGCGGCAGCGGCAAGAAGTTCAAGTTGTGCCACGGTCGCGAGCACTGAGGTGTCGGCGCGGCATGCTGCGACAGCTCGCTTGGAGAGCCGGATGACAAAGCGACTGCTGACCGTGCTGGTCCTGTTCTTCGGCCTGCATTCGGCTGCGCCGATCTGCGCGCAGACGGTGAGCTACGACGGCGTGCCGCCCGGCGCGCATCCGCACGACGTCGCGCCGGCACCCGACGGCAGCGTCTGGTACACGGAATGAAAGACGAACGCCGTCCTGCACTTCGACCCGGCAAACGAAAAGTTCGCCAGTTTCGCGAGCGCCAAGCGCGGCGCGCCCGTGCGGCAGATCCTCGGCCGGCCGGGCGAGATGCGGGGCGCCGAGCTGGGCGCCGATCGGCTGGTCGTCGTGATCGCGAAATGAGCGGACTGCGGCGCGGCGACCACTTGCAGCGGATTCAGCGGAATTAAGGGGGCATCGATGACCGTCAAGGGCTTCACCGTCAGCCATGCGCGCGGCGCACAGTTCGAATCGGGACTCCGCTCGTTCTTCGAATACCGCGACCTCGGCATCGACAAGGCCACTGACGGCCGCGTGGTCGCGCACGTCATCCGCAGCAAACCCGGCGCGCGCTTCTCCGGCCAGCCGCACCGACATCACACGACGTTCCAGCTGGTCTACGTGCTGAAGGGCTGGATCGAGTTCGAATACGAGGAACAGGGCACCGTGCGGCTCGAGGCCGGCTCCTGCGTACATCAGCCGCCGCTGATCCGTCACCGCGAGATCGGCCACAGCGAGGATCTCGAACTGCTCGAAATCGTGATGCCGGCGGATTTCGCCACCGAGGAAGTGCCGGCGGTCTGAGCCGCGCCATCGATGCCAGCTCCGACGTCGCACGATCTCGAGAACGCGTTGCGCGGCCACGTCCAACGGCTCGCCGGCGATATCGGCGAGCGGCATGTGCTGCGCCCCGCAAGCCTGCACGCAGCCGAGCGCTACATCGCCGAGTCCTTCACGACGCTCGGCTTTGGCGTGAATCGGCAGGCTTACGAGGCGCAGGGCGTCGATTGCGCCAACCTGGAGATCACGATCACCGGAGCCGATCGGCCATCGGAAATCGTGCTGACGGGCGCGCATTACGACACCGTTCCGGGTTCACCCGGCGCCGACGACAACGCCAGCGGCGTGGCGGCAACCCTCGAGCTGGCGCGGCTGCTGCGCGAATCGAAACCGGCGCGGACGATCCGGCTGGTTGCCTTCGTCAACGAGGAGCCACCGTTCTTCTTCTGGGGCGAGATGGGCAGCCGCGTCTACGCGCGAGCGGCGCGCCAGCGCGGCGACGACATTCGCGTGATGCTGTCGCTGGAGATGCTCGGCTGCTACCTCGATGCGCCGGGAAGCCAGGGCTATCCGCCGCTGCTGAAGTACTTCTACCCGGCGCAGGGCAATTACATCGCCTTCGTCTCCAACGTCCGCTCGCGCCACGCGCTGCGCAACGTGGTCGACGCCTTCCGGTCGGCAAGCGATTTCCCGAGCGAAAAGCTCGCCGCGCCGGCGCTGATACCCGGCATCGGCTGGAGCGACCAGCTGTCGTTCTGGCGCGAGGGTTACGAGGCGGCAATGGTCACCGACACGGCGTTTCACCGCTACCGGCACTATCACCAGCCGACCGATACGCCGGAAAAACTCGACTACGCAAGGATGGCGCGCGTGGTCGAGGGGTTGGCCGGCATGCTTGCGACACTCGCGAATGCGCACTGACTTTGCGCCGGCAAACGTGGCAGGCTGCCGGCCTTGATCAGCCTCCGCCTCGAGCCCCGACCACGATGAGCCGCCGCACGCTGAACCTCGACGAACACCTGTACCGGTACGTGCTCGACGTCTCGCTGCGCGAGCACGCGGAACTGGCCGCCCTGCGCGAGGCAACGCGCACGCACCCGCGCGCCAACATGCAGATCGCGCCTGAGCAGGGGCAGTTCCTGGCGCTGCTGGTGAAGCTGCTCGGGGCCCGCAGGACGATCGAGATCGGCGTGTTCACCGGCTACAGCGCGCTGGCCGTGGCGCTGGCACTGCCCGCCGACGGCCGCATCCTCGCCTGCGACGTCAGCGACGAATACACGTCCGTCGCACGGCCGTACTGGCAGCGCGCCGGCGTGGCGCACAAGATCGAACTGGTGATCGCGCCGGCGCTGCAGACGCTGGATGCTCGGCTAGCCGCCGGCGAGGCGGATGGCCATGATTTCGCCTTCATCGATGCCGACAAGACGAACTACGACGCCTACTACGAGCGCTGCCTGCGATTGCTGCGAACGGGCGGGCTGATCGCCTTCGACAACACATTGTGGAGCGGCAGGGTGGCCGACGCCGCCCGGGACGAAGACACCGCAGCACTGCAGGCGCTCAATCGCAAGCTGCGCGACGACGCGCGCATCGACCTGTCGCTGCTGCCGCTCGGCGACGGGCTGACGCTGGCACGCAAGCGCGGCTAGCGCTTCTGCCCTACTTGGATCTCAGCGTCGTCAGGTAGGCGACGACATCCTCGATCTGCTCTGCACTGAGCAGCGGGCCGCTGCGGCCGCCCAGCGTCTCCGCCTTGTGATAACTGGGCATCGCCGCACCGCGGCTGATGCGCGAGTAGTCGACGACCGACAGCCGCAGCTGCGCCGTTGTCAGCGCCGAGCCGACGCCGTCGAGCGCCGGCCCGCGGCTGCCGCCGGCCGCCAGTTCGCTATCGCGCTTGACGGCGTGACACTGCAGACAGTTGGCCGCCTCGCGTCCGATAAGCAGCGCCCGCCCACGCGCAGCGTCGCCCGGCTTCCCGGTCAGCGACTGCGGGATGCCGTCGCCGACGACCTTGTATGGCGCAACCTGCGCCGCGACAGCGCCACAGATCGACAACAGCACTGCCAGGCAGAGCGTGGTTTTCATGGGCCAATCTCACTATCGACCGTTATGGGGCGACTGCAGTGTCGCAAATCGCCGGCGCGCCATGTTGGCGCACCTCAAGACCCGTCGCGACGGACACATGCTCGCTGCCCTTCTGGCACCGCCCACGGCCAACACCTCCCGGCGCGTGGGGTAGATTGCCCCTGACTGCCGCAGCAAAGCACGCGATGCGCCCGCTTTTCGAGCCCGCCCTCGTCAATGACGAATTCGGCGACCCCGGTTTGTATGTCGACTTCCGCGACGAACGGCGCGCGCTGCTGTTCGACCTCGGCGACGTCTCGCACCTGCCGCCACGCAAACTGCTGCGCCTGTCGCACATCTTCGTCAGCCATGCGCACCTCGATCACTTCATCGGTTTCGATCACTGGCTGCGCGTCGTGCTCGGCCGCAAGGAGCGCGTGGCCCTTTACGGCGGTCCGGAGTTCATCGCCCAGGTCGAGCACAAGCTCGCCGCATATACATGGAACGTCGTCCACCGCTACGAGGTCGCACTGACCGTCGAGGCGCATGAGCTGCGTCCGGACGGCAGCGGCCGGCACGCGGTCTTCTGCAGCCGCAGCCGGTTTGTGCGCGAGACCGATGAGGACTGGTTGCGCAATGGCGATACCGTGCACGAAGAAGATACGTTCAGGGTGCGGGCGCGGTTTCTCGATCACGACATACCGTGCCTCGCCTTTGCGCTCGAGGAGGCCGTTCACGTCAACGTCTGGAAGAACCGGCTCGCCGATCTCGGCCTGCCCACCGGGCCGTGGCTGCGCGCGGTGAAACATGCAGTGGCCACCGGCGCGCCGGACGACACGCCGATCGAAGCGCAGTGGCGCGACCGGCATGGCTCACACCACGAAACGCGCCGACTGGCCGAGCTGCGTCCCGCGATCGAGCTCGTGCCGGGCCGCCGCATCGGCTACGTGACCGACACCCGATACACCGAAGCCAATCTGGCCGAACTCGAGCGGCTTCTTGCCGGTGTCGACATCCTGTTCATCGAAAGCGTGTTCCTGGCCAGCGAGACCGACCACGCGACGCGCAAGAACCACCTGACGGCGTTGCAGGCGGGCGAGATTGCCCGCCGCCTCGGCGCCAAGACGATCGTGCCGTTTCATTTTTCGCCGCGCTATGAGGAACGCGCCGCCGATGTGCTCGCCGAAGTGCAGTCGGCGTGGCGCGGCCCGCCGCACTGACGCCGCGACACACGAATCAAGAAACCTGCGGCGGCAACTCGCTGCGCTCTCGCTCGTGAAGTCGCGTGATGCTGCCGACGACGCTGGCCACTTCGTCATCGGGTAGCGGCGGACGACATCGCAGACGGTTCCACGCCAGCAGCAGTTCGAGGGCAACCTCGGGATCGACGCCGTGCCAGAGCAGGTGGCCGGTCAGCGAGGCGAGCGTGTCGTTGCGCGCGCCCTCGGCCACGCCTTCGCGAACCAGCTGCCGCCAGTGCGCCAGCGAATGCCCGCTCGCAGCGTGGGCCGAGGCCGGTTTCGCCCAGGCCGGCATCGGCGCCAACGGCACTTCATCGGGCGAACAGCCGGCCGCCCACGCGTAGCGTCGACCGCCCGGGTGCAGCGAGGGTGGCGCGACCACGCAGCCGCCGTCGGCGCGCAGATCGATGCCGGGCACGATGCCGACGCGGTTGTGCAGCGGCACTCCCGGATGCGCAAAGTACAGGTGGCGACCGCCGCCACCGGTCAGCGCCTCGACGGTGCGCGGCAGGGGTCCGCGCTCCCGCTGCACAGCGGCGAGGCTGAGCACCCCGCCATGCCGCGGGTCGATGTCGATGACCACCAGTCCCGACACGCGCCCCGTGACGATGCCGACGTTTGCGTCGGGCCAGCGCCGGAACCATGCATCGACCTCGTCGGCGGCCGCGATGCGCTGCTGGTATTCGAGCCACGCCACCAGCGGCCGCTTGC